>NZ_JBFUCJ010000164.1:0-11217 GCF_056405295.1 Variovorax sp. P1_H2
CACTTCGTGTAGCCCGCCCACCCCCTACCGGGGGCGCAGTCAGCGGCCCGGCGAAGCCGGTTCCGCGACTGCCCACCAACAGGCGTGCGCTGCGCGCCGCCGAAGACAATCCACAGCGCTAGTATTCCGCGGCCGGCGCAGCCAGGCCCGTTGGTGAAACACCGCGGAACCGGCTTCGCCGGGCCGCTGGTGTTGCCCCCGGTGAGGGGGTGGGCGCCCCGACACGAAGTGCGGGGCAACCTGGGGGAGATCAAAGGTTCGAAAAATCCGGCTTGCGCTTTTCCATGAAGGCCGTGAAGGCCTCGCGCGCCGCCGGCTCGCGCAGCATGCGCCCGAAGCTCTGGCCTTCCTCGGCCATGCGCTCGAGCAGCGCCGGCTGCTGCGACTTCTTCATCAGCCGCTTGGTCTCGATCAGGGCGCTCAAGGGCTTCGCCGCCAGCTTGCGCGCCTGCGCCTGGGCGATGCCATTGGCCTCGGTCGGCGGCACCACGCGGTTGACCAGGCCCACTTCGAGCGCCGCTTCGGCCATGAAAGGTTCACCCAGCAGCAGCGCTTCGGCCGCGCGGTGGTAGCCGAACATCTGCGGCACCAGCAGGCTCGACGCGGCTTCGGGGCACAGGCCCAGGTTCACGAAGGGCATCGAGAAGGCCGCGTTGTCGCCGGCATAGACGAGGTCGCAGTGGAACAGCATCGTGGTGCCGATGCCCACCGCCGGACCGCAGACCGCGGCCACGATCGGTTTCGGAAAGCTCGCGATGCCGCGCAGGAAGCGGAACACCGGCGACTCCTCGGTCGATGGCGGCTGGTTGAGGAAGTCGCCGATGTCGTTGCCGGCGCTGAAGATCGTGGCGTCGCCCTGGATCAGCACCGCGCGCACGGCGCCGTCCTGCTCGGCCTGCACCAGCGCATCGGCCAGCGCGCCGTACATCGCGCTGGTGATCGAATTCTTCTTGTCGAGTCGGTTGAAGGTCAGGGTCATCACGCCGGCTTCGGTGTGGACGAGGATGTCGCTCATGGTGGATCCTTGCTAAAAAAATGAATATCAGGCCGCCGCCGGGCCGCGGTCAAGCAAGCGCCTCGCGGACAAAATCGAGCCGGTCCTGGCCCCAGAACATCTGGTCGCCGACGAACAGGGTGGGAGCGCCGAACACGCCACGCTGCACCGCCTCCTGGGTGGTGGCCTTCAGCTGGTCCTTGACCTCCTGCGCGTTGGTCAGGGCCAGCAGCTGGCCGGGATCGAAACCGGCCGCCTGCAGCACGGCGCCGACGGTCGCGGCATCGTTGAGGTTCTGCGGCTCGACCCACATCGCGTGGAACATCGCATCCACATAGGCGCCGAAGCGCTCGGGCTCGCGCATCTGCAGGCCGGTGGCGCCGCGCATCAGCAGCAGCGTGTTGATCGGGAAATGCGGGTTGTGCCTGAAGGGCACGCCGTAGCGCAGGGCAAAGCGCTTCAGGTCGGCGTGGAGGTAGGGCCGCTTGGCCGGGATCTCCGCCGGCGAGTGGTTGCCCGTGGCCTGGAACACGCCGCCGAGCAGCATCGGCTTCCAGACCAGCACCGCCCCGGTGTCGGCGCACAGCTGCGGCAGCTGGGTGTAGGCGAGGTAGGTGGCCGGACTGCCGAAGTCGAAATAGAAGTCGACGGATTTCGTCGTCATGCGGGTCTCCTGGTCGTTCTCTTCATTGTCGCAACACCGGCGCCCCTTCGGTCGCTCACTCTTTGAAGTAGACGATCTGGTTGCTGGTGGCCAGCAGCGCCCCCGACTCGCTCCAGAGCTGCGCGGCCTGGTCGAAGTAGCCGTTGCGGAACTGCTGCCCGGTGGCGCGGCCCAGCAGGTAGCCGGTGCCCACCTCGGCCAGCAGTGCGGCGTCGGTGTGGAAGTAGGTCGTGATCGACACCGTGCCGATCGGCACCGGCGTGGCGCGCCGCAGCCAGACCCGCGGGTAGAAGGTGTCGCTGAGCGCCATCAGCGCGGCGAAGTCCAGCGGCCGCGGTTCGGCGTCCCGCAGCCACATCCGCGTCTCGCTGGCCTCGCCGCTGCCGTCCCACACGGTCGGGATCGCACCGATGATCGGCCGCATCTCGTACTGGTGGGGCCAGGCGGCCCTGGACGGACCGAGGCTCGCGCGCTCGACTGCCGACGGCGGCGGCCCCTCGGGCATCGGCAAATCGCTGGTGCCCCAGGTCTCGCGCCGCAGCGCGGTGACCGCGGTGCCGGTGGTGGTCACGTGCGGCTTGCCGTCGGCGCCGGCCTGCGACATCTGGATCGTCCAGTGCTGGGTCGAGCGATTGGTGCGCACCGGCACCGCGAGCACCTCGAAAGCGCCCTCGCCCACCGCTGCCGCGTAGTTCACCGTGACCGCCACCGGCTCGCCGAGCAGGTCTGGATGACGCAGCACGGCCTGCAGCATCACCGCGGCGGTCGTGCCGCCGAACGGGCCGACCATGTTCCAGTAGTCCGGGCTTGTGGCACCGGTGAAGCACCCCGCCTGGATGTCGCTGTGCGCCAGGTCGAGGGCCTTGTCGAGAGGGTGTGTCTTCATGGTCGCAGTGTGCCTCCGTGGGATGGGGTCATGCAGTCGTGTGCGGGACGCTCCTGCCCGGTGCCGTCAGCGCCGCCAGGTCGTGCAGGCTGTCGGCCACCCGCGGCCACAGGCTGTGGCTGAACTGCTCCCGGAACAGGCCGAAGTGCCCGATCCGCCGCGCCTGCACGTCGGCCGGCGCGATGCGCTGCACTGCGCGCGGCGCGCCGGCGTAGAAACTCAGCAGGCTCCGCGTGCCTTCCAGCGTCATGAGTTCGTCGTCGACGAAGGACAGCGCCAGCACCGGGAAGCGCACCTGCCCATAGCTTCGCGCGGCGACCTCGCCCTCGGCGCCGAGGCTGTAGCGCGGGTTCAGGCACCAGCGCCGCCATTGCAGGATCACGCCGCGCGGCAGGTCGCCGACCTTGCGCAGCCTGCGACCCGGGAAATAGCCCCAGAGGCGCGTGGCCAGCGGCACCACGAAGAACCAGAAATAGAGAATGCTGCGCTTCAGGCGCGGCGCGTTCTCGCGCCAATAGCCGCTGCCGGCGGCGATGCTGAGCAGGCCATCGACCTGCTGCGGACGTTCGAGGAAGCCAGGCAACTGGGCGCCGAGGCTGTGGCCCAGCAGGTAGAGCGGAATGTCGCGCCCACCGGCCTTGGCCGCATCGATCACGGCCTCGTAGTCCCGTGCCCAGTCGAAGAGGTCGGCCTCGAAGCCGCGCAGCGAATCGGACGCATCGGCGGGACGGGAATCCCCGGAGCCGCGATAGTCGAAGGTCCAGACCCGCAATCCCTGTTGCGTCAGCCAGCGTGCGAACGGCTCATAGAAAGCCTGCCGCACCCCCATGGCGCCACCGATCACCACGCTGGCGCGCGGCGGCGCCTCGGGTTGGTAGACACGTACGGCGAGCAGCGTGTCCTCGCCGACCTGCAGACTTCTTCGTTCCATGCTTGTCTCCTCGTTGTTCGAAGCTGCCGGACCGCCGTCCGGCCCCAAGCGCGAGCGGCGTCAGACGCGCTCGAAGATCCCCGCCGCGCCCTGCCCCATGCCCACGCACATSGTSACCATGCCGTACTTGAGCTTGTTGCGCTGCAGCGCATGGATGACCGTGGCCGAACGGATCGCGCCGGTGGCGCCCAGCGGATGGCCCAGCGCGATCGCGCCGCCCATCGGGTTGACCTTGGCCGGGTCGAGACCCAGGGTGTTGATCACCGCCAGCGACTGCGCGGCGAAGGCTTCGTTGAGTTCGAACCAGTCGATCGCATCCTGCGTCAGGCCGGCATAGCGCAGCGCGGCCGGGATCGCCTCGATCGGACCAATGCCCATGATGTGCGGCGGCACGCCCTTGCTGGCGAAGCTCACGAAGCGCGCCAGCGGCTTCAGGTCGTACTGCTTGCAGGCCTTCTCGCTGGCCAGGATCAGCGCGCCGGCGCCGTCCGAGGTCTGCGAGCTGTTGCCGGCCGTGACCGAGCCGCGCGCCGCGAACACGGTGCGCAGCTTGGCCAGGCCTTCGAGCGTGGTGTCGGGCCGCGCGCCCTCGTCGAGGCTGACGATGCGGCGCTTGGCCCTCGACTCGCCGGTGGCGAGGTCGGGCGAGCGGTCGGTGACTTCGATCGGCGTGATCTCGTCGGCGAACTCGCCGGCCTGCTGGGCGGCCAGCGCGCGGCGGTGCGACTCGAGCGCGAAGGCATCTTGTGCCTCACGGCTGACCTTCCACTGCTGCGCCACCTTCTCGGCGGTCAGGCCCATGCCGTAGGCGATGCCGACGTCGCCTTCGCGCTCGAAGATCGAGGGCGAGAGGGACGGCGAGTTGCCCATCATCGGCACCATGCTCATGCTCTCGACGCCGGCCGCGATCATGACCTCGGCCTCGCCGACGCGGATGCGGTCGGCCGCCATCTGTACCGCCGACAGGCCGGAGGCGCAGAAGCGATTGACGGTAATGCCGCCGATGCTGTTGGGCAGGCCGGCGAGCACGGCGCCGATGCGCGCCACGTTGAGGCCCTGCTGCGATTCGGGGATCGCGCAGCCGCAGATGATGTCCTCGATGGCCTTCGGGTCGAGACCCGGCACTGCCGCGAGCGCCGCCTTCAGCGTGGTCGCGAGCAGGTCGTCGGGACGGTAGTTGCGGAAGAAGCCGCGGTGCGACTTGCCGATCGGCGTGCGCGTGGCGGAGACGATGTAGGCATCTTGAATCTGTTTCACGAGGAGCTCCTGAATTCTCTCTTTTCGGGGAACACCGCGGAACCGGCTTTGCCGGGCCGCAGGTGTTGCCCCCTTGAGGGGGTGTCCGGCTACACGCAGTGAGCCGGCTCGGGGGTGGACTAATTCCTCACGGGCTTGCCGGTCGAGAGCATGCCCATGATTCGCTCTTGCGTCTTGGGATGCACGATGAGCGAGCAAAAGGCCTTGCGCTCGAGCGTCATCAAATACTCCTCGGTCACCAGCGCGCCGGCATCGATGTCGCCGCCGGTGACCACTTCGGCGATCAGGCCCGCGATGTGGAAGTCGTGCGCGCTGATGAAGCCGCCGTCGCGCATGTTGACCAGCTGGCCCTTGATGGTCGCGGCACCGCTGCGGCCCGCGACCTTGAACATGCGGCGCAGCGGCGGGCGCCAGCCGGCGTCGGCCATCGCCTTGGCCTGCTGCAGCGCGACGTAGAGCAGCTCGTCCTTGTTCGGCACGACCACATCGCTGCCCCGCAGGTAGCCGAGCTTCTTCGATTCGAGCGCACTGGTACCGACCTTCGCCATCGCCGCGGCCGTGAAGCCCTCGGTCAGGAAAGGCAGCAGGTCGGAGCCGGTCGATGCGGCCGCGTTCTCGGCCGCACGGCGCGCGATGTAGGTCAGGCCGCCGGCGCCCGGGRTCAGGCCCACGCCCACTTCAACCAGGCCGATGTAGCTTTCCATCGCGGCGACACGCTTCGCCGAATGCACCGCGAGTTCGCAGCCGCCGCCGAGCGCCATGCCGCGCACGGCGGACACCACCGGCACGCTGGCGTAGCGGATCTTCAGCATGACCTTCTGCAGTTCTTCTTCGGCGCCTTCGACCGCGCCGATGCCCGCGACCACGAAGGCCGGCAGCATCGCCTGCAGGTCGGCGCCGACCGAGAACATCTCGTCGGGCGACCAGATCACCATCGCCTTGTAGTCCTTCTCGGCCAACTCGACGCCGGCCGCCAGGGCCTCGGCGACGTCCGGGCTGATGGCATGCATCTTCGAGTGGATGCTGGCGATCAACACCTCGCCGTCCAGCGTCCAGAGGCGCACGTCGCCCTCGTCCTGGATCGTGGTGCCGGCCTTGTCGGCATCGGGCGCGTCGGCGCCGAGCACGCTTTCGGGGAACAGCTGGCGCTCGTGCACCGGCAGCTTGCGGGCGGCGACGAAGCTGTTCTTCGATGCGCTCCACGAACCGGCTGGCGTATGGACGCCGCCGGCTTCGGCCACCGGGCCTTCGAACACCCACTTGGGCAGCGGCGCAGTCGACAGCGCCTTGCCGGCATCGATGTCTTCCTGGATCCAGGTCGCGACCTGCTTCCAGCCTGCTTCCTGCCAGAGCTCGAACGGGCCCTGCTTCATGCCGAAGCCCCAGCGCATCGCGAAGTCGATGTCGCGCGCGCTCTCGGCGATGGTCGCCAGATGCACCGCGGCATAGTGGAAGCTGTCGCGCAGGATCGCCCACAGGAACTGGCCCTGCGCGCCTTCGCTCTCGCGCAGCAGCTTGAGCCGCTCGGGCGCCGGCTTCTTGAGCATGCGGCCATAGACCTCGTCGGCCTTGTCGCCCGAAGGCACGTAGTCGCCCTTGGCAAGATCGAAGCGCAGGATGTCGCGCCCGGCCTTCTTGAAGAAGCCGGCCTTGGTCTTCTGGCCCAGGTTGCCGAGCTCGAGCAGCTTGGCGAGCACCGGCGGCGTCGCGAAGTTGGGGTAGAACGGATCGCTCTTCTCGTCAAGGTTGTCCTGCAGCGTCCTGACCACGTGGGCCATCGTGTCGAGGCCCACCACGTCGGCGGTGCGGAAGGTGCCCGAGCTCGCGCGGCCCAGCTTCTTGCCCGTGAGGTCGTCCACCACGTCGGGCGTGAGGCCGAACTTCTCGACTTCCTTCAAGGTCGCCAGCATGCCGGCGATGCCGACCCGGTTGGCGATGAAGTTGGGCGTGTCGTGCGCCCGCACCACGCCCTTGCCGAGCGCGCTGGTGACGAAGGTCTCGAGCTGGTCGAGCACCTCGGGTTCGGTGGTCGGCGTGTTGATCAGCTCGACCAGGAACATGTAGCGCGGCGGGTTGAAGAAATGGATGCCGCAGAAGCGCGGCTTGAGCGCCTCGGGCAATGCCTCGCTGAGCTTGGTGATCGACAGGCCCGAGGTGTTCGAGGCCAGGATCGCGTGCCTGGCGACATGCGGCGCGATCTTCTTGTAGAGATCGAGCTTCCAGTCCATGCGCTCGGCGATCGCCTCGATCACCAGGTCGCATTCGCCGAGCTTGGCGAGGTCGTCTTCGTAGTTGGCCTGCTCGATCAGGCCAGCGTCGGCCACGTCGGCCAGCGGCGCGGGCTTGAGCTTCTTGAGGTTGTCGATGGCACGCGTGACGATGGAATTCTTGGAGGAAAAAGACGGGGCTGACGCCCCGTCTCCTTGGGTGGCGGGAAGGTCGAACAGCACGACCGGCACGCGCACGTTGACGAGGTGGGCCGCGATCTGCGCGCCCATCACGCCGGCGCCGAGCACGGCGACCTTTTTCACTTGGAATCTGGACATAACTTGCCTTCGAAGTTCTGATTCTGTTCGGGAAACACCGTGGAACCGGCTTTGCCGGGCCACCGGTGTTGCCCTCTTGAGGGGGAAGCGGCTACACGAAGTGAGCCGCCGCGGGGGTGGGCTACTGACTACGGTTCCAGGTTTGGGTGCGCCAGAAGGGCCCGAGGTAGCCGCGTACTTCCAGCTTCTTGCCGCCGTCGATCGGCGTGAAGCTGGCGCGGTATTCCTTGCCGTTCTCGGGGTCGAGGATCTTGCCGCCTTCCCAGACCTCCTTGCCCTCGGCCTTCTTGCCGCCGCGGATGATCTCCAGCCCCGTGATCGACTTGCCTTTGCGCTCGTCGGTGCACTCCTCGCACACCGCATCGGGCTTGGCATCCTTCTTCAGCGACTTCTCGATGCGGCCCGCCAACGCGCCGCCCGATTCGGCGATGCGGATCTCGGCCTTGGCCTCGCCGGTCTTGTCGTCGATGCTGCGCCAGACGCCCACCGGGCTCATCTGGGCCACGGCCGAGGCGGCCGTGGCCGCCAGGGCGATCGCTGCGAGCAGGGCTTTCATGGCGATCAGGCCAGCGCCGCGTCGGTGTTCATCAGCGGGGCGCTGCCGGCGCGCGCGGTGCGCATCAGCGTCGCGGTCTCGGGGAACAGCTTGGCGAAGTAGAAGCGCGCGGTCTGCAGCTTGGCGACGTAGAACGGATCGGTGTTGCCGGCCGCGATCTGGCGCAACGCGGTGCGCGCCATCAGCGCGAACATGTAGCCGAACACGAAATGGCCGGCGACACGCAGGTAGTCCACCGCGGCGGCGCCGACTTCATCCGGGTTCTGGAAGCCCTTGAAGCCGATCTCGGTCGTGAACTTGGTGAGCTGCTCGCCCAGCACCGCGACCGGCGTGATGAACTCGCTCATCTTCTCGTTGACGCCCTCTTCCTCGACCAGCTTGCCCACCAGCTTGCCGAACTTCTTCAGGGTGGCGCCGTTGTTGCCCAGCACCTTGCGGCCCAGCAGGTCCAGCGACTGGATGGTGTTGGTGCCTTCGTAGATCATGTTGATGCGGTTGTCGCGCACGAACTGCTCCATGCCCCATTCCTTGATAAAGCCGTGGCCGCCGAAGACCTGCATGCAGGCGTTGGTCGCGGTGTGGCCGTTGTCGGTCAGGAAGGCCTTGACGATCGGCGTCAACAGCGCGACCACCTCGCCCGCGTCCTTGCGCACCTTCTCGTCGGGATGGTTGTGCTCCTTGTCGAGCAGCAGCGTGCAGAAGATCGCCAGCGCACGGCCGCCTTCGGCGTAGGCCTTGGCGGTCATCAGCATCTTGCGCACGTCGGGGTGGACGATGATCGGGTCGGCGTCCTTGTCCTTGGCCTTCGCGCCCGACAGCGAGCGCATCTGGGTGCGGTCCTTGGCATAGGCCAGCGCGTTCTGGAAGGCCACTTCGGTCAGGCCCAGCGACTGGTTGCCGACGCCCAGGCGGGCCGCATTCATCATCACGAACATCGCCGCCAGGCCCTTGTTGGGCTGGCCGACCATCGTGCCGGTCGCGCCTTCGATCACCATCTGCGCGGTGGCGTTGCCGTGGATGCCCATCTTGTGCTCGAGGCCACCGCAGTAGATCGGGTTGCGGCTGCCGAGCGAGCCATCGGCCTTGACGTTGAACTTCGGCACCACGAACAGGCTGATGCCCTTGCTGCCCTTGGGCGCGTCCGGCAGGCGGGCCAGCACCAGGTGGATGATGTTCGACGTCATGTCGTGCTCGCCGGCCGAGATGAAGATCTTGTTGCCGGTGATCTTGTAGCTGCCATCGGCTTGCGGTTCGGCCTTGGTGCGCAAGAGGCCGAGGTCGGTGCCGCAGTGCGGCTCGGTCAGGCACATGGTGCCGGTCCATTCGCCGCTGGTGAGCTTGGGCAGGTAGGTCTTCTTCTGCTCGTCGGTGCCGTGCGCGGCCAGCGCCTCGTAGGCGCCGTGCGACAGGCCCGGGTACATGGTCCAGGCCTGGTTGGCCGAGTTGAGCATCTCGTAGACGCACTGGTTGACGGCATAAGGCAGGCCCTGGCCGCCGTAGGCCGGGTCGCAGGAGAGCGCCGCCCAACCGCCTTCGACGAACTTGGCGTAGGCATCCTTGAAGCCCTTCGGCGTCTTCACTTCGTGCGTGCTCTTGTCGAGCACGCAGCCTTCTTCATCGCCGCTGATATTGAGCGGAAAGGTCACCTCGGAGGCGAATTTGCCGCCCTCCTCGAGGATCGCGTTGATGGTGTCGGCATCGACCTCGGCGTGCTTGGGCATCGCCTTGAGTTCTTCGGTGATGTTGAGCACTTCATGCATCACGAACTGCATGTCGCGAAGAGGCGGGGTGTAGGCGGGCATCGGCGGGTCTCCGGAAAAAGAAGAAGAGAAGAGAGAGAAAAAAACGAAAGAGGCAGGCCGCGCGCCTCAGCGCACGGTCTTGAGGCGGCGCGCGGCGGCGCCCGTGGCGGGGGCAAGGTCGGTGGCGCTGCGCGCCAGGATGTTGTCGAAGCCCGCGTTGGCACGCGCCAGCGAATCGGGCGAGCGCAGGAAGCGGGCCTCGTAGTGCAGGGCCAGGATCAGTGCGTGGATCTCGAAGGCGATCTGCTTGGCGTCGGCGTCTTCGCGCAGGTGGCCCTCGGTCTGGGCCTGCAGCACGGCGCGGTACATCGCGGCCAGCCAGGTATTGACCGAGTCGGCCAGGGCGTCGCGGACCGGGCCGGGCCGGTCGTCGAACTCGACCGCGCCGCTGATGTAGATGCAGCCCGAGTCGATCTCGGCCGAGGTGCGCTTCATCCAGTTGGCGAACATCGCGCGCAGCCGCGGCAGGCCGCGCGGGCTGCTCATGGCGGGGTAGAACACCTCCTGCTCGAAGCGCTGGTGGTATTCGCGCACTACCGAGATCTGCAGTTCCTCGCGCGAGCCGAAGTGGGCGAAGACGCCCGACTTGCTCATCTGCGTGACCTCGGCCAGCGCACCGATCGACAGGCCCTCGAGGCCGATCTGCGCCGCCAGGTTGAGCGCCGCGTCGATGATGACGGCCTTGGTCTGCTGGCCCTTGGCGGGCGCGCGGGAAGGCTTGGCGGAGGCGGCGGTGTCGGACATCGGTGGGCGAAAGGAATAAAACGAACGGTCGTGCTATTTTGCAGGAGATTTCCAGGTTCCCAAAGCGGAAAGACCCACTGGCCTGGCGGGTCTTTAGTTTGTTGCGGCCAATTGCGTGGCGCCCGCTTTGGCAGTGATTTGCACTTGCTATGGCAGCAACTTGCGTTTGCTTTGGCAGTGAAGTTAGTGCACGCTTTTTCACATCGGTTGGCAACTTGGCGCCAGCTTGGCAGTCGGTTATCTCAACCGGACGGCGGTTGTATGCTCCGAGGCCCCTGTTGGCTGAAGCCACTTCACCGCAGCGCTCGCAGGAGGCTTTGCGTTCAGGATCTGGTCGTGCGAAAGTGAATCGCGCCGCAGAGAGGCCCGCTGTCGGCCACAAGCCGCCGTTCACCAACACGCTCCAAACAGATACGAAAACGGCCAGCCACGTCAGTTCCGAGACCAAACCTGGTCTGCCCTGTCCATGCTGCTACCACCTCACCCTTTCGGAGCGAGGCGGCTTCGAGATATGCCCAGTCTGTTTCTGGGAAGACGATGGGCAAGACGAGCAAGATGCCACTGTTGTTCGAGGGGGCCCCAACGGCACCACGAGCCTGTCACAAGGGCGGGCGAACTACCGAGCTTTTGGAGCCAGTGACCTCCGGGCCCGTCAACATGTACGGCGGCCCTACGCGCACGAGTTGCCCTGACGGCTCGCGGCCCAGTCATTCGAACCAGACTGCGTTTGTAATCGCCCAATCCGGGTTCCAAAGCTCAAGGTCGCACGGCAATCTCGTTCTTAACCGCCTTCACGCCTTTCACACTGCGCGCAATGCTGTCCGCCGTGGACTTCTC
>NZ_JBFUCJ010000165.1:0-10952 GCF_056405295.1 Variovorax sp. P1_H2
TGGTCTCCAGCCCGGGCATCCCCACGCCCATCGGCCCGGTCGGCCAGACCACCTTCTCGCCCAACGCGACCCGCTTCATCGTGATGCTGACCAAGACGTTGTAGAGAGGATAGGATGAACCGAGCGCAGCCACTGGGCCGTCCGGCTTGATGCATGGACCTCTTGCGCGCAGCATGAGGAGTCACACGGCAAGGAGACGAAACAATGACCAACGACATCATGCGGATCGCGACCTGGTTGCAGCCACGGGACATCCTTTTCGACATCGACGTCCGAGACCGGTCGCATGCGCTCCAGGTCGTGGCGGCGGCAATTTGCAGCGCTCATGGGCTCGCCCCGGCGCCAGTCTTTCGCGCACTGTGGCGGCGTGAGCAGGCCGGATCGACCGGGCTCGGCGACGGATTCGCGATCCCGCACGCACGGATGGGCGGCATCGTGCAGCCCATCACACTGTTCATGCACACCAGGAACGCCATTGCGTTCGATGCGCCGGACGGAAGGCCAGTTTCCCAGCTATTGGTCCTCATGGTGCCCGAAGATGGCGCGACAGACGATCATCTCCAGTTGCTCGCACTGGTCGCGCGGCTATTTTCCGACCGCCGTTTCCGCACGCAGCTCGATCGCGCGCCGGATGCGACAGCGGCCGCAGACGCCTTCCGGAGCGGGATCGCGCGCTTGACTTCTGCCTGGTCGTAGCCAAGGTCGCGCCCATCCGGAGGCAAGCCGCTCAAGGCGCCTTTGCTTGCTGCAGACGTCGCTGCAACCATGCCCGCATGATCGCCCGCCGCTCAATTCCAGGGGCCGCCGCGAGAAAGGATTCTGCGTCCGTGCGAGACAAAGGTTCAGTCCGCATCACGGTCGTCGCCACCGACCGGACGCCCAGCCAGAGCATTCCACAGTGCGCGCACGAACTGATCGATAACTCCGACGAGTCGACACGACCCAGATAGGCCTCGMTGGGATCGCGCATGGGAGTTCCGCAGCAGGACCATTCAAGCGTCATGTCTTGCGGTTGTCGAGCCGCGTACACCCATCCCGAGAATCGGGACCAGAGACTCGGTTTCGTATCACTGCTTCGACAACTACGCTCCGAATTGCTTCGGGGAAGGGCGTCCTGGTCAAGGTGACGATGGAGCGGGTTCTTCTGAGTGAGAGACGCAATTGCGCGTGTCTTTGTGACAGCGATTTTCATGAAGACATAGGAAGCGAAGCTGAAGCGGTAAGCGTACCGAGCTGCTCATCAACTTGGCGTAAAGATCGCGGGTCGTCGCATAAATATCTGCACGCGTCCGGTGGTCGATAYGCCTTGTTTTCACCAACTTGCGCACTCTCTTCCACATTTTTACGGACACCATCAGACAATCGTCATCGTCTCAACAACAAGGAATCTACGTGGCCTATGCCGCATACCGAGAGCACCCTGGTCAACTTCGCACAACGAACGCCACTCCGTTTCATGTGCTCGACCTCGCCGTCGCGTCGAGCGAAGCGCGAAGCGTTCGTCAGGTCGTCGCACGCTGCGCCGACGCGGGTGTGGTGCGCTGCGAGCCACTTCTCAACGAGCGCAACTCGCAGGAAAGCGACGCACCTCGGGTGCGCTTGATGATCCGGCTGCCGCTCGCCAGATATGCCCAGGTTCTGCATGGCTTGATCGAGGCCATTCCCTCGGGCGAGATCGGTCGACTGGTCACGTGGCGAGATCACCTGGCGCGGCGCGGACTGTGTCATGGCCGATGATCTCCTGGTGCGCGTGCTCTGCGCGCTCGCTTCCTTCTTTGGGCCGTTGGGCGTCGCTTGGTTCTTCGCGTTGAGCGCGGCGCGGCGGCTTTCCGGTAGTCAATGTAGATGTTGAAGCAACTTTCGATGCATGAGTCGAGGACGACAAGCGCGGGCGATCAAACTGTCTCGAGAAGATCGCAAGGCGCTTGAGTTGTTGACGCGCCGAAGCAGCGCCGAGCACCGACCCGTTGTTCGAGCGCAGATTGCGCTGATGGCTCATACGGGCGAGACGACGGCGATCTCACAGGCGACGGATGTCTCCGTGCAGACCGTGTCGCACTGGCGCACCCGCTTGGCCCGTCAAGGTGTTCAGGGCTTAGGAGAAGTGGCGCGGTCGGGCCCCGGCGTATCGGTGCCGTGCAGCGCCTGGAATTGCCGTCCCTGGCGTGCGAGCGCGCCGAACCGCAGCGGCGCCCGTGTCCGCGCCGACGACAGCGGCGCCCCGCCAGAGCGCAGGGACCGTCGAGATCGACGTTGGCGGCCTGTGTGGCACGGTCGACGAGGCCAGCGTGCGCTATGTGCTTCAGACGCTGAACGCACCGCGATGATCGGCCTTCCGTCGAGCACCCGTGTGTGGATCGTCGCTGGCCATACCGACATGAGGAAGGGATTCAACGGCTTGGCAGCGATGGTGCAGACTGCGTTCGCGGCGAACCCGTTCTGCGGCCACGCCTTCGTCTTTCGAGGCCGGCGCGGCAGATCGTCGCGGCCACGACCTCGAGTGCACTCGACCGCTCACGGACCTCGGCGTCGAAGAGGATGTCCTGCGGCTGCAACCAGGTAGCGGTCTGCGCAATGTCGTGTGTCGTCGAGTCGTCCCCTCATGTGTGACTGCGCAAAATTTCATGCAGACGCAGCCACTGCGCGGACGAACAGGAATGCATCGGGGGCACCTTCTATATTTGCACTCGCGTCCCCAGCTCGATCACGGCGTTGTGAGGGAGTCGGAAGAAATCCCCGACGCTGCTGGCATTGCGAGACATCGTGGCAAACAAGGCTTCGCGCCACTGAGCCATCCCGGGTCCGTGCGTGGGGATCACGATCTCCCGACTGAGAAAGTAGGAGATCGCAGCCGGATCGACCTTGAGCCCGTCACGCTCGCAAAGGCTCAATGCACGCGGGACGTCGGGTTCGTCCTTGAAGCCATAGTTCACCTGCACCTTCCAGAATCCATCGACCAGAGGCTCCACTTGCAGGCGTTCTTCCTCCGGCACAAACGGCACTTCCTGGAAGCGCACGGTGAGAATCACGTTCTTCTCATGCAGCACCTGGTAGTGCTTAAGGTTGTGCAGCAAGGCCTGCGGCACCGTATCCGGATTGGCCACGGCATAGACCGCGGTTCGGGGCGTGCGGCGTACCGATCCGTCGGTGACCAGCGCCTTGATAAAAGGCAGCAGATCCGGGTCGTCTTGCTGAATGTGTTCGATCAGCAGCTCGCGGCCACGCCGCCAGGTCGCCATCACCGCGAAGATGACGCTGCCGAGGACGATCGGAAACCAGCCGCCCTGCCAGAACTTGAGCGCGCACGAGATCACGAGCACGGCATCGACCAATAGAAACGCGCCGGTCGCCGCCCAGGCGAGCGGCAGGGGGTAGCCCCATGCATGCCGAACCACGAAGAAGGTGAGCCAGGTGGTGATGAACATCGTGATCGTGACGGCGATTCCATAGGCCGACGCGAGCGCAGAAGAACTTCCGAAGCCCACCATCGCAAGCAGCACCGCAACCATCACGATCCAGTTGACGAGCGGCACATAGATTTGCCCGAACTCCTGTTCGGAGGTGTGCAGCACCTGCATGCGTGGGAGCAGGCCCAGCTGGATCGCTTGCTTGGTCAGCGAATAGGCACCGGAGATCGTGGCTTGGGATGCGATCACCGAGGCCAGTGTCGCGAGCACCACGGCGGGAATCAGCCAGAACGTCGGAAAGAGCCGAAAGAATGGATTCTCGAGCGCGGTGGCATCGCTCATGAGCAGGGCTCCCTGTCCCATGTAGTTGAGCGCCAGCGCCGGGAGAACGAAGGTGTTCCAGGCCAGGCGAATCGGCTTCTTGCCGAAATGTCCCATGTCTGCGTAAAGCGCTTCGGCACCCGTGAGCGCCAGGACGATGGCACCCATGACGACGAACAGGTGCCACCCGCGCGCCTGCATGAATTCAATGGCCCGCAACGGATTGATGGCCGTCAGGATGGCTGGATGCTGGACGATTTGAGCCACGCCGGTGATGGCGAGGACGGCGAACCACACGACGACGATGGGACCGAACAGCTTGCCGACCGCCGCGGTGCCATAGCGTTGCCCAAGGAACAGTCCGATGATCACTGCCGTCGAGATGGGCAGCACATACGGCTTGAGCGCAGGCGTGATCGTCTCGAGTCCTTCCATGGCCCCCAGCACGGAGATGGCCGGCGTGATGACGGCGTCGCCATAGAAGAGTGCCGCGCCGAGCACGCCGATCAGAAGCAGAAGCGTGTGTCGCCTGGGCGTGCTCCCCGCTGCCTTGGCGGCAAGGGCGGTCAGCGCCATGATGCCGCCTTCGCCGCGGTTGTGGGCTCGCAGGATCAGCACAACGTATTTGAGCGTGACGACGATCATCAGCGCCCACAGGATCGTTGAAACAGCGCCGATGATGTTCGCAGCATCGAGGCCGAGCGAATGGGCCGGGTTGAACACTTCCTTCATGGTGTACAGAGGGCTCGTTCCGATGTCGCCATACACAACCCCCAGCGCGCTCAGCGTCAGAATTCCAAGGCTCTGCCGAGGTGGATGCATGTTCAGAATCCCATTTGTGTCGAAGCTGCGGTTATATGCCATGGAGGGCCACGTTCAACGAGTTCGTGGAAACCTCAAGGCAAGGACGGCCCCGCCGCTCGCTGCATTCGAGGCATCGATGCGTCCGCCCTAGGAGGCGGCGATGGCCTGCGAGATCGCGAGGCCGAGCCCCACGCCGGGCGTGCGTTCGGCGCGGGCGTTCGAGCCGCGGTCGAAGCGCTCGAACACATGGGGAGCCCTCCTGGCGGATGCCCGGGCCGGGCACACATTACCCGTCGCCTTCAGCGAAAAGCTGTTGCGCGCTCGCACTCAGACAGGCAACTGGACTGCAGCCAAGCGGACCTTGGTGAAGGTCCGTTCCTGGCCGCGACGGTGAGTTCGCAGCCGAACCCGGCAGCGGTTCTTCGGGCTGATGGCTTGGTTGTCCAATGGCAGCTGTCAGCTCGCCCCGGGAACAGGCGGTCCCGGCCATCACAGACATCGACGAAGAGCCCCTCAGTGTCCGCTCGGGACAAGAGCGGTCATCCATTGCGAGTATGCGCTGGCGGACGGGCGCGCACGTGGCATCGGCGAGCTCAAGGCGAGGCGCATTGTCGAATGTAGGCATCGATCTGCGCATCGGCGCGTTGGGCGCCCCGATCAGGGCTTGACCGATTGGGGGAAAGGCAAGTTGACCGATGGCGCTGATCGCATCAGCACGTCGAGTGGGGCGCTCGAGAGTTGGGCGCCGGCAGCGATGCGGGCGCAGGGGTTGGCGGTCGACTCGAGCTTGCGCCACAAGTCGCCCGCCAACAGCGACGCCCCCGCGGTGGCCCAGGCCGCGGTCCCCACGATCAATATGCCGCTGGGGTCCAGTTCAACAGTCGGGTTGCTGACCGTTCCGGTGACTTTCGCGACGCCGCTCGTCAGGCCCAGCAAGCTGAAGCGGAAGAACTCGCGTCGCACCGCCCGGTACCCGAACAGGATCTCGCTCGTTCTCAGGTTCACCGCGCCACCGCCCAGGATGTCCAGATGCTTCAGGCGCAGCGCGACACCGTCGCTCGAGGTGGCCACGCCGTCGGCGATGGTGAAGCGCGCAGCCGCACATTCGAGTTGGGCGTGGTCCGCCGCCCTGCGGCCGGGCACCAGCGTCAGGAGGAGGTTGCCGGCAATCCTCTCGAAGCCATAGCCTGAGTTGATGGGCAAGGTGCCCGCGCCGGCGGTGAGCAGGAACTCGCCGCGCCCGGCCGTGAGCATGTTGCGCAGCGTGGTACCGGCGCCGGCGAGCTGCGCGCTCATCGACAGCGGCGGCGTGGCGGCCCCGCTCGGCGGCTCCACGCGTGCCGTATACAGCGCCTCAGGATTGACATTCTTGAGCGACAGACGCAACGCCACACCAGGCACTTCCTGGCGCAGATCAAGGCGCAGTTCCCCGCGCAGCTCGCCTTCGGCCGCTGCGGCCGACACCTGGATCAGTCCGTTCGTGAGCGTGCYATCGACTTGCAGCTTCGCCAGGTCGTATCGATGCAAAAGGAGGCGCTCGGCGCGCAGCCGCAGTTGCGCGTCGCGCGAGAGCAGGGCCGGCATGCGGATGGGCCGGTCCAGCACCGGCGTCTCGTTGGGCGTGGGCTCTTCCCACTGGGTGGCATCGATCAGCCTGGACGTGAGATCCGCTGACAGATCCGGCCGGTCACGCCACCGAATTCGCAGCCGCCCGGCCGCGTCCGACTTGCCGGCCTGCGCGCTGAGATCGTCGACGGCCACCTCCCCGTCTCCCAGCGTGACCCGTCCCGAGGCGCTGAACGGGAGGGCAGGCAGGCGCGAAGCGGTGAACCTCGTCGCCGTCTGCGCCAGGTTGTCGATCTCGATCCGCGCGGCGAGCCGCGTGCCCGTGGGCGCCGCAAGGTTGCTCACGTTGCCTTCCAGGGTGGCACGCGCGCCAGGCAGCGTCGCCTGCAACGCCAGCGGCACGTCACGCAGGCCGATCAGACGCTGCAGCGGCCCGCTGGTCGCAAGGACGTGGAGTGTGTCGCCGTCCAGAGCCGTGCGCAGATTCGCTTCCATCTTCGGCCACGCGGTCTCGGGGTTCAGCAGTTCGGCCAGCGGCCCGGCGACCGCCGTCAAATCCATCGGCGCGCCGAGTGCATGGCCGACCGCGCTCGCGCGCACCGGGCCTCCCGGCTCGACCTCCATGTTCGCCTGCTGCACTTGGACCGGGGAGCGGTCGCGACCCACCGCAAGGGAGAAGGGAGCGGTGCGAACGGAAAGCTTCGCCTGCTTCATGAGTTCGCGCACGCTCGTACCCCGCGAGCCCAACAGGACTTGCAGTCCCTGGATCGCGCCGCTCGCCGTGTCCGGCCGATTCGGCGAGCGCAGCAGCGCCGCCACGTCGATGCGGTCGGCCCTCGCGTTGGCATCGACGCGCCATGCCCGCCCGCTCGCATCGACCGTGACATGGCCCTGCACCGGAGCGTTGGCGACCGTGGCGGATGTCAGGTCGATGGCGAGCTTGCCGCCCCGCAGATTCGCGAGCGCAGCCACCTTGCCGATCGGCACCGGTGCGCCCGCAATGCGGGCAACGTCGACATCCAGCCTGGCATCGAACGCACGCAGCGGCGCCAGCGGCAGTGGATCGTCGAATGCACTGCGCGCTCCTGATTTCGCCACGCTGCCGCCGAGCTTGGCGAAGTCGAGCACCGCAATGCTCGCATGGCCATCGATCTGCGGCCGGCCATCGCGCCAGCGAAGCGTGCCGTCTCCCGTGACCACCGTGCCGGCCAGTGTGGCGGCAAGCCCTTGCAGCCGAACTGCGTCGTCGCGCCAGCGCACCCGGCCGGACAAATTGCTGGCCGGGACCGGCAGGCCGGTGATGGCTGCAATCCGCAGGGAAAGATCCGCGTCGACGCGCTGGAGCCACGCCGGCGCACCCGCACCGGAGACGTCCCGTGATCGTGACTCGGGGGCGGCCGATTCGAGCGCCTTGACATCGGGCTGATTCAAGTCCAACCGGCCGAGGTTCAGCGCCCCGCTGAGCAGCGCACGCGGTGCGCTGGCGTACGCGAGATCGCCTGACACCGCCGAGGCGAGTACCCGGCCACGGATGTTCCTGGCCGAATAGCCTTCCTTGGAATGCCTCACGTGCGCCGCAAGATCCACCGGCAAGGGTTGGCTCCGGCGCAGGCCCGCAAGCAGGCGCAGCGGCGCCAGCGCGTCGCCCCGGGCGGTCAGCGCCAGGTCGAAGTCCGTGGCTTCGGCCGCGGGCGTGATGCTCCCATTGGCGCTCAGCGTGAAGCCCGCAAGCTCGGCGCGCAGCGTGAGAGGCGCGACGCCATCGATCTTTTGCAGTTCAAGCCATGGCGCGCTGCTGGCCTCGAGCGAGAACGCCGCTTCACCGATCTTGCCCTCGACCGTCAGCCGCGTGTCCACGCTCGCGCCGAACTGAGCCTTGCCCGACCCGATCTCGAGGCGCGACGGCTGCATGGGCAGTCCATCGAGCGACAGACTCAAGTCTTCGACCTGCAGGCTGCCTCGTACGTAGCGAGTCTGCGCCGACAGACGATAGGGGCCCCATCCCGGCAATGTCCGCCCCAGGACGCCGGACCACGCGTCGAGATGCTCGCCCGTCGCCTCGATGCCGAGTTCGACGCCCTCGAGCGACGCGATCGATGCCAACCGCACGTCGAGCGTGAGGGACGCGCCCTTCGGGCGCAGGCCGACGGACAGGCGCCAGGGCTCGCCGTTGAGTGCAGCCTGCAGCGAGGCGTTGGCCTCCACCGTGAGCTGCATCGGAGTTTCTCGATAGTCGGCAAGCGCTTGAACCCGGAACGGCACGCCGTCGCTGATCGTGGCCTCGGCGGTATCGACACGAAGCTGCTCGACGGCGCCGCCGCCTGGCCGCCAGCCAATGTGGACGTCGGCCAGCGACACGGTGCCGAAGTCGGGCAATGCCGCGCGCGGGGTGCCCCGGTCGGGCGTGCCGAACGGCCAATTGCCTTCGCCCTGCGCATTGCGCTCGAGCAGCAGGTCCACGCCCTCCAGGCGCACGGCGCGCATTTCGACCCGTCCCTTCCACAGGGCGATGAGATCGACGCGCGCCTCGCCGCTCGCAGCGGTCACGAAGTCCGGTCGCGATGCCCAGGGAGGGTTGGCGATGCGCAGATTGCGCACGGACAAGGTCGGTCGCACGGCAAGGTCGAACGACAGACTGCCTATCGACACCTCCCGATCCAGAACGGATGAAAGCTCTCGCTCCACCGCTCGCTTGTAGACCTCGGCGTCGAGTGTCTTCAGGAAGAGCATCACGCCAGCAGCCGCGGCAAGCAGCAGCCCTGTCGCCCACAGCAGCAACTTGGTTGTGCGTCGACGCCATGGCGACCCGGGTGTGGTCATGGTGGGGCGATGGGAGGCGGGCAATCGGGTCGCGGGGTGGATGACGAACGAAGTGCCGTCATCGTAGCGAAGGAGCGCGACCTGCGCTTTGCTGCTCAGAGCATCTACTTCGAAGAAGCTCGGCGTCGAACAGAAGCACTCGAGCGACCTCGAGAGCAACAACCTGATTCATAGGAATGCGCCGCCCGGTCAAGATGCGCGAGATCGCGGGCGCCCTTGCGTTGCTGACGAACGTGCTCGCATGGAACACCAGCTACTGCCGGCGGGCGTTGAACCCCGCTGCCTTGATGATCTGCGCCCAGTGCGCGGTGTCGGCCGCCATGATCGATGCAAGCTGCTCGGGCGTGGTGCCGGTAGGTTCAAGGCCCAGGGCAATGAGCCTGGCGCGCAGTTCAGGCGTTCCAAGCGCAGCGACGATTGCGGTTGACAACTAAGGCAAATGAAACGCTATCGACCGTCTGACTCCGGAGACTCAACGAAGCAAGATCGTGCTTCCGTCCGTACCGCAGGCTGCCTGCTCGCCTTCGGCCTGGCGGGGTTCGCGCCGGTTGCCGCGCTGGCGCAGGCCGCGAGCGACCCGTGGCAGTGGGACGTGGCCGTCTACGGCTGGCTCCCGGCCCTTGGGGGCTCCACCTCGTTCCGCGTTCCCGGCGGCGGGCCGAGCTTCGACGTCGATGCGAACAAGCTCGTCGGTGCGCTCAAGTTCGCGTTCATGGGAACTCTCGAAGGCAGAAAGGGCCAGTGGGGCGTCCTGACGGACCTCGTATACGCCGACATCGGCGGCAGCAAGAACGGCACCCGCGACTTCACGCTCGGGAGCGCGCAGCCGCCGGTCGACGTGAGCGCCAACCTGAGCCTCGATGTCAAGTCGTGGATCTGGACGGTCGCCGGCACTTACAACCTTGCCACCAAACCCGAAGGATCGGCCGATCTCGTGTTCGGAGCACGGCTGCTCGACTTGAAGCAGACCCTCGGTTGGTCACTCAACGGCAGCCTGGCCGGGCAACCGCTGCTGCCTCGAAGCGGGTCCGCAACGCTGAACGCGAGCAACTGGGACGCCATCGTCGGCGTCAAGGGGCGCTTCAACATCGGCAGCGACGGCAAGTGGTTCGTGCCGTACTACGTCGACGTCGGCACCGGCCAGTCCCAGCTCACCTGGCAAGCGATCGTCGGTCTGGGCTACCAGTTCAACTGGGGCGCGGTTGGCGCGACCTGGCGATACTTGGACTACAACTTCAAGTCCGGATCGCGGATCTCGAGCATGAATTTCAGCGGACCGGCCATCGGGATGACTTACCACTTTTAGTCGCACCGTGAAAGCACTGAATTCATGAAAACGAGCACACCCAAATTCGTCAGCACGGTGCTGGCGATATTCGCCCTGCTGCTGGGCGGTTGCGCCACCCGTCCGATCAACCCGCCGATCACGCAGGTCGATGCGAATGCGGGATATACGTTTCAGACGCGCCAGAAGCACTTCAAGAGCCAGGAGAACCTGGTCGTCCTGGCCTTCTCGGGCGGTGGCACGCGCGCAGCTGCGTTCTCGTATGGCGTACTGGAGTTCCTGCGGCGCACCGAAGTCATCGCACCGAATGGCAGCAAAGTTCGTCTGCTCGACGGCGTCGATGTCATTACCGGTGTTTCGGGCGGCAGCTTCACGGCGTTGGCCTACGGGCTCTACGGCGACAGGCTGTTCACCGACTACGAACAACGCTTCCTCAAGCGCAACGTGCAGGGCGAACTCCTCGCCCGTGCGCTGAATCCGATCAACTGGGGAAACCTGTGGTCGACGGGGTGGGGCCGTTCGGAATTGGCGGCCGCGTACTACGACGAGATCCTGTTCAACGGTGCGACCTTCGGCGATCTAGACCGCGGCGACGGCCCGTTCATCATCGTGTCGGCCACCGACATCTCGACCGGCACGCGGATGCCGTTCACTCAGGCCATATGGAACGTGCTGTGCTCGGATCTCGATGCCGTGCCACTGTCCCGAGCCGCCGCGGCATCGTCTGCTGTCCCCGTGGTGCTCTCCCC
>NZ_JBFUCJ010000166.1:0-10258 GCF_056405295.1 Variovorax sp. P1_H2
GGCGATTGGCACAGCGGCGATTTATTCGGACGAGATCATCGTCGGCAGCATCGAGCCACTGCATCCGAGCGACGCCGCATACGCACTCACCTTCTGCATCCCAACCTCGACTCCAGGGGTCAGCCTCATATCACGAGCGTCGTATTCATCGTCGGCCGATGCCGAAGATGCGCCGCTGTCCTCGGCGCTAGACGAGAACGACGCCATCCTCGTCATGAAGGACGCCTTCGTTCCTTGGGAGCGGGTCCTCACCTACCGCGATACGCGAAGCACGTTCGGTATCTGGTGGAACACCCCGGCGTACGCGTGCATGGGCCATCAGGCGTCGATTCGCTTCTACAAGAAGCTTGAGTTCCTGGCCGGTCTGGCGTATCTCGTCCTTCGATCCAGCGGCTCGTTGGCCATTCCTGAAGTGCGCGGAAGCTTGGGCCGATTGGTCGGATACGCACAGCTCGCCAGATCGATCGCCATGGGGGCCGAGCTGGAGTATGAAAGCGATCCAGAAGGAAAGGGTCACATCGCTCCGAACCGACGCGCAACCTATGCGCAGAGATTGTTCGCCTCCGAGGTCTACCCAAAGTTCATCCACGAAATCCGCATGTTCTGCGGCGGCAGCCTGATCTACCTCCCGGTCCATCTATCGGACTTCAACGCGCCCGAGATCGGGGAAGTTCTGAAATCCTACTTCGGAACGCCCGAGCTCGAGCCAGTCGATCGGGCGCGCCTGCTGAAGCTCGTTTGGGACGTCACCTCCACGGAGTTCGGTTCCCGACATGCGCACTACGAACAGTTCTACCAAGGGGCACCACACGTCTATCTATCGCAGCTGGCGGAACAGAGCCGACTCGATGAACTTGGACGAATCGCAACCAACGCTTTGAGCAAAAACCAGAAATGACAACGGAAACCACACAAAACTTCAAGGGCTTGATGCTTCTCCTGGCAACCACGCAACTTCTGTTGATCGTGGACGCCTCGATCATCAACGTCATCGTTCCGACCATCGCCGGAGAGCTTCGCTTTTCTGAAACCGGCCAATCCTGGATTGCCAACGCCTACCTGACGGTCTTCGGCGGCGCCCTGCTGGTGTCCGGACGGATGGCGGACATTCTTGGCCGGACGCGGATCTTCCAGGCCGGCCTGCTGGTGCTCGCCATCGGCTCCGCCGTGTCCGCGATGGCATCGACACCCGAACTCCTGATTGCGGGACGCGCGATCCAGGGACTTGGATCCGCGTTCTCTGCCGCTGCCAGCCTGGCCGTGATCCTCGCCACTTTCGAGGGCGAGCAGCGCTACAAGGCCCTTGGGTTGATGGCAGCGATGGGAGGCCTCGGGGGCGCGTTGGGCACTTTCCTGGGAGGCGCGCTGACCGCGTGGTTCGGCTGGCGGTCGACCTTCTGGATCAGCGTGCTGATTCCAGCGCTGCTCTTGCTCTATTCGTTCTTGGTGTTCGCGAAGTTCGACAAGAGCGTGCGTCAGGGGCGGGCCGACGGAGTTGGCGGACTGCTTCTGATCGGAGGCCAGACGCTGCTCGCGTGGGGCATCGTGCAGTTCGGCGAAACCTCCAGCGATACCCGCGCGCTCTGGCTCGCGGTGATCGCCGGGCTGGCCTTGCTTGGTGGATTCCTGTTCCGGCAAAAGACTATTTCCCACGGCTTGATTCCGCCGGCGACCTGGAGGAATGGCGGCTTGATGGAGGCGCTGCTGTACGCCGGCATCGGGCAGTTGGTGATCTTCCCCATGTTCTTCATCGGCAATCTCTATCTGCAGTCCATCCTGAACTTCAGTCCGCTCGCATCGGGCTCCGCCTTCCTTCCGCTTTGCGGCATCGTGATCTTGACGGCAACGAACGCCGGGCGATGGCTGCGCTACGGAGCTCGTGAATCCCTGATGGCGGGCTTTGCGCTCGTGACCGTCGGCATGACGTGGCTATCCCTCGCGGGCATGAACAGCGTGTACTGGCTCGACATCCTCGGACCCACATTGCTGGTCGGCGCCGGCCTTCCGGTCATCGCCATCACGACGAACATACTGGGCGCGCAAAGCGCAAAGATCGGCGAAGAGGGACTGACCTCGGGGCTGCTCAATACCTTCCAGCAATTCGGCGCAGTGATCGGCTTGGCCGTCATGATCTCCACCGCGAACTTCTACGCCGCCCATCTGGCCGGCACCGGGCGGACGCTGGCCGCCACCGAACTGATGCAGGGCTACAAGATGTCGTTCCTGCTGGGAGGGGTCGTCGCAGCCCTTGCGACGGCGTGCCTGCTGATCAGCATGATCCTGCGACGCGGCGGGGCGGGCCGCGAGCCGATGACCAAAGGTTGATTCACCCTCGGAGATCGCCATGCGCAGCCTCTTGATCGACAACTACGACTCGTTCACCTACAACCTTTACCAATACCTGGCCGCGGCCAACGGCCGACCTCCCCAGGTCGTTCGTAACGACGAGCTCACTTGGCCAGAAATCGAAGCCCTGGAGTTCGACAACATCGTCATCTCACCTGGACCCGGCCGACCGCAGCGCCCGGCCGATCTGGGCGTGGTCGGCGACGTGCTGCTCCGCGCCAGGGTGCCGGTTCTGGGCGTCTGCCTGGGCCATCAGGCCATCRCTCATTTCTGCGGAGCCAAGGTCGACCTGGCGGTTCGTCCGATGCATGGCCGGCTCGACAGTGTGTCCCACACCGAGCTGGACCTGTTCAGGGGCATTCCGAATCCCTTCGAGGCGGTTCGATACCACTCGCTGGCAGTGACGGAACTCCCGACCGAACTCCAGGCGCTCGCATGGACCGCCGACGGCACCTTGATGGGCCTGCGGCACATCGCCAAGCCATGGTGGGGCGTGCAGTTTCACCCGGAATCGATCAGCACGGAATATGGCGCAAGACTCTTGCGGAACTTCCGCGAGCTCACCGAAGAATGGCAGGATGGCCGCCGCCATCGCGATGCAATCAAGGGCCCGCTCGGCTGGCCATCGACCCCGCAGGCAAGCTCCCGACTGCTTGTTCACGCGCAATGCCTGGACCATTTCCCTTCGCCCAGCGCTACCTTCACCCAGTTGTTCGCCGGTAGCGAGGCTGCCTTCTGGCTTGACAGCAGTTTGGCCGACGGGCAGCGCGCGCGCTTCTCGTACATGGGGGATTCGTCGGGCCCACTCGGACAGCTCGTGACTTACCGGTCGCGGTCAAGACGCATCGAGATCCGCCAAGGCCCCAACATCCAGACCCGTACCCAGAGCATTTTCGACTTTCTCGCCGAGCAGCTACGGCAGAAACCTCAAACAGGGCCGCCGTTGCCGTTCGACTTCACCGGTGGCTATGTGGGTTACTTCGGCTACGAACTGAAAGGCGAGCTCGAAGGCGACCACGCGAACGAAGCGATCACGCCGGACGCCATGTGGTTCAAGGCCGACCGCTTCATCGCCTTCGACCACGCGGAGCAGCAAACCTGGATCGTCTGCATCGACCAGAACGCGCTGTCAGAAGAGAACCGCGCCTGGATGGAACACATCGCCCGCCAGCTTGACTCCCCGATGCCCGAGGCGCAGCAATCCGCCAGCGCCGACGGACCATCGCGGGAGGCCATGCAATGGCAGATCCCGCTTGCCGACTACCGCGAACGGATCGTCGAGTGCCAGCGCGAGATCGTGCAGGGCGAGACCTACGAGGTCTGCCTCACCAACCAACTCGTCGGGGCGGGCCACATCGACAGCCTCGGCGTATATCTCGCGCTCCGTGCCCGGAACCCTGCCCCCTACGCGGCCTATTTCAAGACACCCGAGTTGGCCGTGCTCTGCGCGTCTCCCGAGCTGTTCCTGAAGATCACCCCCGAGGGTCTGGTCGACTCGAAGCCGATCAAGGGCACCGCTCCCAGGGGCGCGACTGTGGCCGAAGACACCGGGATTGCCAACTATCTCAAGAACGACGAGAAATCGCGATCAGAGAACCTGATGATCGTGGACCTGCTGCGCAACGACCTCAACCGGGTCTGCGAGGTAGGCAGCGTCTATGTCCCGACCTTGTTCGAGGTCGAGACCTACGCCACCGTGCATCAACTGGTCAGCACCATCCGAGGAAACCTGCGCGGCGGCCTGTCCGCGATCGACTGCGTTCGCATGGCGTTTCCTGGTGGCTCGATGACGGGGGCTCCGAAGGTCAGGACGATGAAGATCCTGGACAGACTCGAGCCCTCGGCGCGGGGCATCTACTCGGGAAGCATCGGCTATTTGTCGTTGAACGGCGCCGCCGCGCTCAACATCGTGATCCGCACCATCGTGCATGCCGGTGGGCAGGTATCGATAGGCTCCGGGGGCGCGATCTTGGCGATGTCCGATCCAGACGAAGAGGTGAACGAAATCGTGCTCAAGGCACGAGCGCAACTTGCCGCTCTGCGCGCGGACGCAGACGATGCTTAGCCTCTCCGCGAACCAGCGGGGCATCGCCTTGATGGTCTGCGCGACGGCGCTCTACGTCCTGAACGACGCCCTCGTCAAGCTCACGTCACCCTATTTCGGCCCGGGCCAGATCCTGGCTGTGCGTGGGCTCTTCGCCACCGCCTTGGTCGCCGCCCTTGCGCAGCGTGCGGGACAGTTGCGCAACTGGCGGTCGTTGTGCCGGCCCATCGTCGGCGTCAGATCGGCGCTGGAGATCGTAACCGCCGCCAGTTCGGTTGCCGCGCTGGCACTCGCACCACTCGCCACCGTCACGGCGATCATGATGGTTGCGCCGTTGATCATCGTGGTGGCAACCGTCGCATTGGGATGGGAGCCTCCGCGCGGTCAGCGGATCGCAGCGGTGCTGCTCGGCTTCATGGGCGTGGTGCTGATCGTCAAGCCCTCCGCTCGCCTCGATGGCTTCGACTGGGGTATCGCCTTTGCACTGGTCTGCGCAGCCTCGCTGGCGGCCAGGGATTTGGTGACTCGTTCGATCCCGCCCGCGGTGCCTTCCGTACTGGTCGCCCTGGTCACCACGATGGCCGTCTGCGTCGCAGGCGTGACGCTCGGCTCCCGCGAGACCTGGCAGACGCTCATCCGGTCCGAGACCGCCGTCCTAGCCTGCGCGGCGTTCTGCGCAGCATTGGGCAACTACGCACTGATCGCTGCCTGCAGAGACGTCGACCTGTCGGTGGTCACACCCTGCCGCTACACCATCATCCTGTGGGCCATCCTTCTCGGCTATCTCGGCTGGGGCGAATCACCCGACGTTCCGTCGATGCTCGGCATCGCGCTGATCAGCGCGACGGGGCTGTACTCGGCGTACACCAGCCGACGCCGCTAGCCCCCTGCCCCAACGAACAAGCCCGCCGCGGGGCTCTCCGTCCACACGATCGCCCGGCCCTCGTCGACCGGCTTGGTCCCAAACACGATCCAAGCGTCGCACACCGAGCCGATGTCCTCCACCACCTCGAACGCATTCGGATGCTCGTCGGCCAGCGACGAGAACGCAATGCCTGCCGCGTACCGGCCTTCGAGCAACCCAAGGCCCACCTCCGCCACGGTGGGCTCATGCACGACCGAAGGCCAAGGCGACAAGTCCGCATAGGACTCGGTGGCAGGTTGCACCCCGACGCTGCGAGGATGCCCGGCTGCCGAGCGCGCGCGCAGAAGCGCCATCGGCCGGCTCGGGGAGATGAACGCATCCACCACGAAGACATCCTTGCGGTAGCCACCCGTGACGGCCGCCGCTTGCGGATGCACCGCGCACTGCAGCATGAAATCCGCCCTGCCCGCCTTCAGCTCCCGGGCACCGTGGTGGAAATCATCGATCAATTCGATACGCACCTTGTCGACGATGCCGTGCGCAGCCAGGTAGCGCTGCAGCACGAAGTGATGGTTGCTGCCGTCGGGCCCGAGCGTGAGGAATGTGAGCATCGCGATTTATAGCGCGCCGCGCGGTGCCGGAGGCGACGCGATGATCTCGTCTTCGAGGCGGCAGGTCTCCTCGATGATCCGTTCATAGAGCCCGCGCAGGAACTCCGCGCTCAAGCCATGCGTCGCCGCGAACTCCTCCGCCCGCCGGTGCACGATGCCGACGCGGTGCGGCTGCAGCATCGGCACCGAGTGCAGCTTCTTGTAGTGGCCGATGCGGCAACAGCAGTCGAGCCGCTCACGTATGGCTTCGAGCAACTGCCGGTCGATGCCGTCGAGTTCGGCGCGCAACGCGTCGAGGGTCGTGGTGTCGTCGTAGGTCATTCGAGTTTCAGCCCTTGTTCGGTGATGATCCTGCTCAGCATCGCCGTGTCGGTCTTGACCCGAACCGCCAGCTCGTCGGCAGAGCTGCCCACGGCCTGGTACCCCTGCTGGAACAGCTTCTGCCTGACCTCCGGCGAGCGCGTGATCTCGGCGATCAAAGTCGACAGCTTGTCGACGATCGGCTTGGGCAGGCTGGCAGGCGCAGCGGCCGCGGTCCAGATCTCCAGCGCGAATCCCTCGACGCCGCTTTCGGAAAGCGTCGGATAGCTGGGCACCAGCGGACTGCGGGCGGCCGACGTGACGCCGATGGCCTTCAGCTTCCCCGCACGCACCTGCACCTCGGCAAGCCCGGGCGGCAGCAACCCCAACTGGAGCTGGCCGGCGATCATTCCGCTGATCACTTGCGGGTTGCCCTGGTACGGCACGTGCACCGGGGCCATGCCCGAGCGCGACTTCAGGATCTCCATGCCGAGATGGCCGATGGTGCCGATGCCCGGCGTGCCGTAGCTCCAGCGCGCTCCCGCACTGCGCGCCGCCGCGAAGAACATGCGCCCGTCGGTCCCGGGCGCATCCAGAGGCGCCGCCAGCACCAGCGGCGCGGTGCAGATCAGGCTGACCGGTGCCAGGTCCTTCTGCGGGTCGTAGGGCGTTGCCGGATTGAGCAGCTTGGCGATCGTCATGTTGCCGTTGATCAGCATGCCGATGGTGTGCTGGTCGGTGGCCTTGGCGACGATGCCAGCGGCGATGTTGCCGCTGGCACCGGGGTGGTTCTCGACCATCACCGGCTGGCCGAGTGCCTTGGAGAGCGGCTCGGCGATGGTCCGCGCCACGAGGTCGGGCGAGGAGCCGCCGCCGAAGCCCACGACGATTCTGAGCGGCTTGCTCGGCCACGCGTCGGGGCCGGGCTTGGAAGGGGCCTGCGCGCAAGCGGCGGCCGCGAACGAAAGCGCGCCGAGCACGCAGAGCGTGCCGCGCATCAGGGCTTGGGGAATCGAGGAGCGCATGGATGAACTTCGTTTGGAAAGGGGCTCGATCGTTTCCGCTCGCCGCCTTCCGATCAACGCTTTCGTCCAACGGAAAGCAGGGCCTGCCAGCTCGGGTAGTTCCAGTTGGCTTGCTCCCTCGATGCAACACGGCCTTCGTCATCGCAGGGAACGTCGCATGAAATTCATCGGATCGTCTCTACAGGCGGCAGATCGCGCGATAGCGGACCCGGCCCAAGACTGGGCGGGAAATCTCAGGCGCTCAAAGCAGAAAGGTCGGCCGCGTCTCGGCGAACACTCTGTTCGCAACCAAACTTAAAGTGGTTACGGCCTTCGGCCAACGAACCCACCAACCCAGGAGAGGAGCTTGCATCATGAAAGCGCGCAACCACGCCCCCGTTCCCGAATCCGACGATCGCCTGGCCCATGTCCAGGCGGCCTTTGGTGCCACCATGCGCAGGCACCGAACCGACAAATTGCTATCACTGCAGGAACTCGGCAAACGATGCGGCCTGCACCCCAATTACATAGGCTCCGTCGAGCGCGGCGAACGCAACATCTCGCTGAACAACATCTGGCGCATCGCGCTGAGCCTTGAGGTGAAGACGTCCACGCTGCTCGACGACCTGCCGCGCCTGAATGCCAAGGGCAAGATCAAGAAGGCCAGGCGCGCCGAATCGCCCGGCCAGGCAGAAGCCGCGAAGCAGCACGGCCGCACGCCCTGAACGTGCCCGGCGCCGCAGCGATTGGCCGCCTCCGCGGCCGCGGCGCCGGCCCGCTACCTGCGAAACGTGAACACCACCGACAGGTACGACACGGCCTCCTCGCCCATGTCCTCGATCCCGTGCAGCGCCGACGCGTCGAACAGTAGCGTGTCGCCCACGCCCATCCGGATCGACTTGCTCCCGTAGCGGTACACCACGCTCCCCGAAAGCAGGTACACGAACTTCAGCCCTGGATGCTGGAAGGTCACGTAGGGTTCGGCGCCAGGCAGCAGCGTGACCAGGTAGGGCTCGGCGAACAGGTTTCCTGATAGCAGATGCCCAAGCAACTCGTAGCGGTAGCCTGCCACCGCGCCGACCCGATCCACCACGATGCCCTTACCCGCATTCACGTGGCTGAAGTCCGAGCGCGAAGACTGGTCGGAGAACAGGCGCGAAATCGGCACGTCGAGCCCGCCCGCGATGCGGTCGAGCGTCTCGATCGAAGGCGCGACCACCCCATGTTCGATGCGCGAAAGCAGAGAGCGGGAAATGCCCGCTCGCCGTGCCAACTCGCCGCCCGAGGCGCCGCTGGCGATGCGCAGCGCGCGCACCTGGGCACCGAGCAGCGACGCGGATTCGCTTCGGACGGGCTTCGGCGGCACCGTGCGAACCACCGCCAGCCCCGCGGGCAGCTTGAATGGCTTGGCGRTCGGAAACGGCGATGCGACTTGTCTGGTCTTCATGGCTGGCTCTCGGCCCAGGTCCATCAGTCCCCACAAACCCGCGCCAGCCCGCGGTCAAGACCAATGCGGTAGAGCGGCTCTAGCCGATGGTGCTTGCCATGCTCGCCGGCCGCCCTGGCCAGATGCAACTTGCAATCGGGATCGGCTCGAAGGGTTTGCGTCGCCACCAGCTCTTCGATGAACTGCGTCCGCAGGCGATCCAGCGCGGGGCGCAGCTCGGTCTTCAAATCCGCACGGCGATCCGACGGCACGCTGCCGCTGCGCCGCCAGTCGGCCATGAGGACAAACTGGATCAGCTTGCTCGCTTCGATCTGGTCCGCGAAGAAGGCCGATGCCAGCGCGTCCGGAATGCCCATGCCGCGCGCTTCCGACGTCGCCGCATCGATGACCTGCTTCTCGCGCGGATCGTTCGGCGGATCGGCCACCGACAGCTTCGAATCCCATTTCGTCAGCGCGACCTTGCGAGAGATCTCCAGGCGTGTCGCGCTCAACTCGACCAGCCTCGAAAAGTCCTGCGCCTGCACTGCCGCTGCGCAGGCAACAGCCATTGGCGCCAGACCGCCCGTGATGCCAATCAAGATGCCCGCGAAGAGTCGACGCGGCTTCGAAAGGTCGACTTTCGATTTCATGGTTCCGAATGCAATCACTTGTGCCTCCTGTTTGTTGCTGGTCGAACCTTGTGCCCCGATCCCGATCGACGCGTCAATCCGACAGTTAGACAATCTGCCGAAGAAAGTTCCTGATTCGAGGGCTCGAACCCTTGCCGAAGAACTCGTCCGGCGTCGAGTTCTCCGCGATGSTGCCGTTTTCCATGAACACGACCYTGTCCGCGACCGCACGGGCGAAGCCCATCTCGTGCGTGATGCACACCATGGTCATCCCCTCGCGTGCGAGCGCGATCATCGTTTCCAGCACTTCCTTGACCATTTCCGGATCGAGCGCCGACGTTGCCTCGTCGAACAACATGACCGACGGGTCCAGGCAAAGAGCCCGCGCGATGGCCACGCGCTGCTGCTGGCCGCCGGAGAGTTGCGCCGGATAGGCATCGGCCTTGTCCGCCAATCTCACGCGCTCCAGGTGCCCGAGCGCMACCGCCTTCGAATCGGCCTTCGAACGGCGGCGCACCCAGGTCTGCGCGAGCGTGCAGTTCTCGAGCACGGTCAGATGCGGGAACAGGTTGAACTGCTGGAACACCATGCCGACATTGGCGCGCACGAGGTCGGCATGCGCGGCCTCGGGSGAGATGCGGATGCCATTGACGACCACCTCRCCGGCCTGATACGGCTCCAGTCCGTTGATGCATCGCGCGAGCGTCGACTTGCCCGAACCCGAKGGYCCGCAGATCACGATCCGCTGCGACGCCTGCACCTCGAGGTCGATGTCCTTCAGCACCTGGTGGGCGCCRAAATGCTTCGAGAGCCTTCGTATGGCGACGACCGCGGATGCGGCAGCSGCGGTGCTCTCTTTCCAGGCCAAGGGGCCGGCCGTGATCCTCATGCTGAAATCTCCGCAACTAGTACGCGTATCTGAAACTGGATTCGACCCTGCGCATCACGAACATGAGGCCGTAGTTGATGGCCAGGTAGACGAGGCCGGCACTGAGGAACACCTCGTAAGGCGCATAGGTCTCGGCGCTGATCA
>NZ_JBFUCJ010000167.1:0-10091 GCF_056405295.1 Variovorax sp. P1_H2
CTGCATCGATGCAACTGTACTGGATGTCCGTCCAGCCCGGGACCGGCGGCGCCAAGGGCCGAATGACATAATCGCGCCTCGCTGCAACCGGAGACTCGCGCATGGAAATCGATCCGTCTCGGCAGCTTTCACTTCCCTTCTGACGCGCCGTTGCGAGGGAATTGAAAGCGCCCCATCCCTCGCCCAACCGCCAGACATTACAAGGGAATGAGCCATGCTCAACATCTTCACGCTTGCCAACGGCCGCCTCGTCCAGGAAGAGATCGAGGCCCTCGAAGAGCTGTCCAAGTTCCAGCCGATCTGGGTCGACCTCGAATCGCCCACGGTCGAGGAAAAGCGCTGGATCAAGCAGTACTACGGCCTGTCGATCCCGGAAGACGCGATGGACGAGGACATCGAGGAGTCGGCGCGCTTCTACGAGGAGGACAACGGCGAGCTCCACATCCGCAGCGACTTCCTGATCGCCGACGACGAGAACCCGCGCTCGGTGCGCGTGGCCTTCATCCTGAACCAGCACAACACCGAGTTGCGCAGCCGCGGCGTGCTGTTCTCGATCCACGACGAGGACGTGCCGGTGTTCCGCCTGCTGCGCATGCGCGCGCGGCGCGCCCCCGGGCTGATCGAGGACGCCAAGGAAGTGCTGCTGAAGCTGTTCGACGCCGACGCCGAGTATTCGGCCGACACGCTCGAGAACATCTACGACGAGCTCGAGATCGCCGGCAAGAAGGTGCTGTCGGGCAACGTCAGCGACGAGCTGGCCGGCGAGGTGCTGGGCTTGATCGCGCGCCAGGAGGACCTGAACGGGCGCATCCGCCGCAACGTGATGGACACCCGCCGCGCGGTCAGCTTCATGATGCGCAGCCGGATGCTGAACGCCGAGCAGTTCGAGGAAGCGCGGCAGATTCTTCGCGACATCGAATCGCTCGACAACCACACGGCCTTCCTGTTCGACAAGATCAACTTCCTGATGGATGCGACCGTCGGTTTCATCAACATCAACCAGAACAAGACCATCAAGATATTTTCGGTGGCCAGCGTGGCGCTGCTGCCGCCGACCTTGATCGCCAGCGTCTACGGCATGAACTTCAAGTTCATGCCCGAACTCGATCTGACCTACGGCTACGCCTATGCGATCGTGCTGATGATCGCCAGCGCCATGGTGCCGATGTGGTACTTCCGCCGTCGCGGCTGGTTGAAGTGAGCACCCCGTTGCTTGCTCACTTCGTGTAGCCGCCTACGGGCGGCCGCCAGAGGCGGCTGCTCTTCGGGCACGTCCAAGCCTGCGCAGGCAGGCTTGGAGCCGCGGCCCTCAGCCCCTCAAGGGGCGCACCCAGCGGACCGGCTGAGCCGGTTCCGCGGGTGCCCTCGAGCAGAGTGGCCTGGGCGGGCCTGGTTCTTATTGCGGCGAGAGTGTCGCCAGCCAGGCATCGACCAGCGCCAGGCTGTAGCGGCTCGCCACGGCCGAGACGAAACGCGTGAAGTCGCCGTGCGCCTCGTCGTCGGCGCGGTCGGAGATGGTGCGCACCGCGGCGAAAGGCACGCCGTAGTCGTGGCAGACCTGGGCCACCGCGGCGCCYTCCATCTCGACCGCCAGCGCGTCGGGCAGCGCGCTGCGCAGCTCGGCGCTTTCTGCCGCAGTCGAGACGAAGCGGTCGCCGCTCACCAGCAGGCCGCGGTGCACCGCCGGCGCTGTCAGCCCGAAATCCTCGACCACCTTCTTGCCCAGCAGCGCGACCGGGTCGCCCAGCAGGCCGGCGGCCACGGCGGCGAGCGCATCGCTGATGGCGGTGTCGGCCGCGAAGCGCGCATGGCCGGTCAGCGGCACCTCGTACTTCGGGAAGATCGGCGAGGCGTCGAGGTCGTGCTGCAACAGCTTGGTGGCGACCACCACGTCGCCCACCTGCACCCCCGGTGCCAGCCCGCCGGCGACGCCGGTGAAGACGATCGCCCGCACACCGAAGCGCTCCAGCAGCACCGTGGCCGTGAGCGCCGCCGCCACCTTGCCGATGCGCGACAGCACCGCGACCACCGGCTGGCCGTGCAGGTGGCCGACCCAGAAGTCGCGCCCCGCCACGCGCACGCGCTGCTCGTCGGGCATCTGCGCGAGCAACGCGCCGAGCTCTTCATGCATCGCGGCGACGATGGCGATCGTCATTGCTTGATGTCGACGCCATAGAAGGTGTGGCGGCCGAAGGGGCTGAGCTTGAAGTCGACCACTTCCTTGCGCACCGGCTTGAGCTGCACCGCATGCGCGATCGTGAACCACGGCGCCTGTTCCTTGAAGACCACCTGCGCCTTCTTGTAGAGCGCCTCGCGCTCGGCCTGCTTGGGCACGTTCTTGGCCTTCACCACCAGTTCTTCATAGGGCTGGTAGCAGAACTTGGCCACGTTGCTGCCGTTCGACTGCGCCGAGGCGCAGCCCAGCAGCGTGTACATGAAGTTGTCCGGGTCGCCGTTGTCGCCGGTCCATCCGAGCATGCCCATCTGGTGTTCGCCGGCCTGCATCCGCTTCCTGTACTCGCCCCACTCGAAGGTCTTGATCTCGGCCTTGACGCCGATCTTGGCCAGGTCGGCCTGCATCAGCTCGGCGATGCGCTTGGCGTTCGGGTTGTAGGGCCGCTGCACGGGCATCGCCCACAGGTCGGTCGTGAAGCCGTCCGGGTAGCCGGCCTGCGCCAGCAGCTTCTTGGCGGCCTCGGGATCGTAGGGGTCGTCCTTGATGGCGTCGTTGTAGGACCACATGGTCGGCGGGATCGGGTTCTTGGCCGCGACGCCAGTCGTCAGGTAGACGCCGTCGATGATCGCCTTCTTGTTGATCGCCATGTTGAGCGCGCGGCGCACGCGCACGTCGTCGAAGGGCTTCTTCTGCGTGTTGTAGGCCAGGTAGCCGACGTTGAGGCCGGCCTGCTCGAGCACCTGCACGTTCGGGTCCTTGCGGATCGCGTCGAGGTCGGCCGGATTCGGATACGGCATCACGTGGCACTCGCCCTTCTGCAGCTTGGCCCAGCGCACCGAGGCATCGGGCGTGATCGCGAAGATCAGGTCGTCGATCTTGGCCTTGCCGCCCCAGTACTGCGCAAAGGCCTTGAAGCGCACGATCGCGTCCTTCTGGTACTGCACCAGGTAGAAGGGGCCGGTGCCTATCGGGTCCTGGTCGATCTTCTCGGGCGTGCCGGCCTTGAGCATCGCGATCGCGTATTCCTTCGACTGGATGCCCGCATAGGGCATCGCGAGATTGGCGAGGAAGGGCGCCTCGGGCTTGTTGAGCACGAACTTCACCGTGTAGTCGTCGATGCGGTCGATCGACTTCAACAGCTTGGGCATGCCCATGTCGTTGAAGTAGGAGTGGTTGGAACTCGTGACCTTGAAGTAGGGGTCGTTCTCTTTCCACTGCCGCTCCATCATGAAGATCACGTCGTCGGCGTTGAGGTCGCGCGTCGGCTTGAAGCTCTTGGACGTGTCGTGCCACTTCACGCCGCGGCGCAGCTTGAAGGTGTACTCCAGGCCGTCCGGCGAGATGGTCCAGCTCTCGGCGAGGCCGGGGACGACCTTGGTGGTGCCGCGCTCGAACTCGACGAGGTTGTTGTAGACCTGCGTGGTGGCGTCGAACGACGTGCCCGTGGTGTTCACGGCCGCATAGAAGTTCTCGGGGCTGCCCTCGGAGCAGAAGACCAGCGTCTTCGCCGACGCGGCACCGCAGGCAAGCGCCAGCGCCGCCGGCACCAGTAGCGAAGCGGCGCGAAGACGGCGCGAGAGGTGGGAGGTGGGGGACATGGGGCTCGGCTCCTTCAGGGTTGAGGCCGCGCGAACGCGGGCGGGGAACGATCGGCGCGGACATCCGCCGCGCCATCCAGGAACTTCTCGGCATGGTGGCAGGCCACCCTGCGTTCGTCGAGCAGGCGCGGCAGCGGCCGCTCGCTGCGGCAGCGATCGGTGGCGTGCGCGCAGCGGGTGTTGAACACGCAGCCCGACGGCGGCGCCAACGGCGAGGGCAGTTCGCCCTTGAGCACGATGCGCTCCGCCGCGAGGCCCGGCGTCGAGGCCAGCAGCGCCTGCGTGTACGGGTGCAGCGGTCGGGCGAAGATGCGCGACTTCGGGCCCTGCTCGACCGCGTGTCCCAGATACATCACGAGGACCTCGTGCGCGATGTGGCGCACGACGCCGAGGTCGTGCGAGATGAAGAGATAGGACAGGCCCAGTTCGGCCTGCAGATCGGCCAGCAGGTTCAGCACCTGGGCCTGGATCGAGACGTCGAGCGCCGACACCGGCTCGTCGGCTACGAGCAGTCGAGGGTCGAGCATCAGCGCGCGTGCGATCGCGATGCGCTGGCGCTGGCCACCCGAGAACATGTGCGGGTAGCGGTTGGCGTATTCGGGCCGCAGGCCGACGCGGGCCAGCATGTCGCGCGCCTTCGACGCGCGCTCGGTCTTGCCGAGCTGGGTGTTGATCGCGAGCGGGTCTTCCAGCACAGCGGAAATCTTCTTGCGCGGATTGAGCGAGCCGTAGGGGTTCTGGAACACCAGCTGCACCGCCTGGCGCAGCTCGCGCCGGCGCTCGTGCGGCGGATCGATGGCGTCGTGGCCCACCAGCCGGAGCGAGCCCGCGGTCGGCTTCTCGATCAGCGCGACCATGCGCGCCAGCGTGGACTTGCCGCAGCCGGATTCGCCCACCACCGCGAGCGTGCGGCCGCGTTCGATGCGAAACGAGATATTGCCGACCGCCTGCAGATGCGCCGGCGCGCGGAACAGGCCACGTCGCACCGCGTACACGCGCTGCAGGTCCTGGGCCTCGACCACGACTGTCTCGTTCATTCAAGTGGTCCATGGCGCAATGCGCCTCGCGCGACGAATGAAACCGGCGCAGCCAAGGCCAGGGATACCGCGGAACCGGCTTCGCCGGGCCGCCAGTATCGCCCCCTCGAGGGGGAAGCGCCGAAGGCGTTTCGGGGGTGATTCATTTCACGAACTCCACGATGCGCGCGCCATCGCGTGCCAGCGCCTCGCCGCGCCGTGGATCGCCGAGCGCATAGTGGCAGCGCACCTGGCCGCCCATCCAGTCGCGCAGCTCGGKCCGCACCGCGCGCGAATGTTCCGTCGCGTAATCGCAGCGCGGCGCGAACAGGCAGCCGCCGGGTCGGTCATGAACGCCGGGCACCACGCCCGCGATGGTCGCGAGCCGCGCTTCGCCGGCCGCGCGCTCCGGCAGCGCCGCCAGCAGTGCCGCGGTGTACGGGTGCTGCGGCGCCGCGAACAGCTCGGCCACGCCGCGCTCCTCCATCACCTGGCCCGCATACATCACGGCCACGCGCTGCGCCATTTCGCTGACCACGCCCATGTTGTGCGTGATCAGCACCAGGCCCATGCCGCGCTCCTTCTGCAGGCTGCGCAACAGGTCGAGGATCTGGGCCTGGATCGTGACGTCGAGCGCGGTGGTGGGCTCGTCGGCGATCAGCAGCTTCGGATTGCAGGCGATCGCCATCGCGATCATCACGCGCTGGTTCATGCCGCCCGAAAGCTGGTGCGGATAGCTTCCGAGGCGCGACGACGCGGCCGGAATGCCGACCTGCTCGAGCAGCTCGGTGGCCCGCTTCTTCGCTTCGCGCTTGTCCAGATGGAGGTGCAGGCGCAGCGTCTCCATCAGCTGCCAGCCGATCGTGAAGCAGGGATTCAGGCTGGTGGTCGGCTCCTGGAAGATCATCGCCACGTCCTTGCCGACCAGCCCGCGCCGCGCCCGGTCGCTGATGCCGAGCAGGTCGTGGCCATCGAAGCGCAGGTGCTGGGCGCGCACCCGCCCGGGCCAGCCGATCAGGCCCATCAGCGCCATCATCGTGACGCTCTTGCCCGAGCCCGACTCGCCGACAATGCCGAGCACCTCGCCCTGCTCCAGCCGAAAGCTCACGCCGTCGACCGCGTGCAGCGTGCCGCCCTGCGTCGGGAATTCCACATGAAGGTCGCGGATGTCGAGGAGCGGCATGTCAGGCCTCCCGCCGGGCCGCCCCAAGGGAGGCCTGCGCCCCCTCGGAGGGCAGCGAATACACGAAGTGGTGAGCGTGGGGGTCCATAGCTTCAGCGCTTGAGCTTGGGATCGAGCGCATCGCGCAGCCCGTCGCCCAACAGGTTGAACGCGAGCACCGCCGCGAGGATCGCGAGGCCCGGGAAGGTCACGACCCACCAGGCCCGCAGCACGAACTCGCGGGCATCGGCCAGCATGGTGCCCCACTCGGGGGAAGGCGGCTGCGCGCCGAGGCCGAGAAAGCCCAGCGCCGCGGCGTCGAGGATGGCCGTCGACACGCCCAGCGAAGCCTGCACGATCAGCGGCGCCGCGCAGTTGGGCAGCACCTCGCGGAACATCAGCCGCAGCGTGCCGGCGCCGCTCACGCGCGCCGCCGTGACATAGTCGCGCGAGACCTCGGAGATCACCGCCGCACGCGTGATGCGCACGTAATGCGGCAGCACCACGACCGCCACGGCCAGCATCGCATTGATCAGGCCCGGGCCGAGGATCGCGACGATCACGATCGCCAGCAGCAGGCTCGGCAAGGTGAGCACCACGTCCATCAGCCGCATGATCGTGATCTCGAGCACGCCGCGGGCGAAGCCTGCGATCAGGCCCAGCGCGATGCCGACCGCCGCGGAGATCGCCACCACCGCGACGCCGATCGACAACGACAGCCGGGCGCCGAACATGAGCCGCGAGAGGATGTCGCGGCCGATCGCATCGGTACCCAGCAGGTGCGCCACCGAGCCGCCCTCCTGCCACGCCGGCGGCYGCAGGAAGGCCGTGCTGTCGGTCTGGTTCGGCGCGTGCGGCGCCAGCCACGGCGCGAACAGCGCCACCAGCAGCAGCGCAACGATCACGCCAAGGCCGATCACCGCGCCGCGGTTGGCCGAGAACGAGCCCCAGAACTCGCGCCAGGGGCCGGGCGGCGCGCTGCCTTGTTCGACCGGAACGGTTGTGCTGTTCATCTCAGGGCTCCGCCGCATGATCGTGCGACTTGCGACGGATGAAATCGGCGCGGCTCAAGTCCAGGGATACCGCGGAACCGGCTTTGCCGGGCCGCTGGTATCGCCCCCTCGAGGGGGAGGCGCCGCAGGCGCTTCGGGGGTGATTCCTCATGTTTGCCGGATGCGGGGGTTGATCAAACCGTAGGCCACGTCGACCAGCACGTTGACCGTCATCACGATCACTCCGAGCAACAGCATGCCGCCCTGCAGCACCGGATAGTCGCGCCGGCCGATGGCCTCGATCAGCCACTTGCCGACGCCGGGCCACGAGAAGATGGTCTCGGTCAGGATGGCGCCGGTGAACAGCACGCCGACCTGCAGCCCGATCACCGTGACCACCGGGATCAGCGCGTTGCGCAGCGCATGCACGCCGACCACGCGCAGCGGCGCCAGGCCCTTGGCGCGCGCGGTGCGGATGTAATCCTCGCCGAGCACCTCGAGCATGGCCGAGCGCGTCATGCGCGCAATCACGGCCAGCGTGTTGGTGCCGAGCACCACGGCCGGCAGGATCAGGTGCTGCAGCGCCGAGACGAAGGCGCCCTTCTCGTCGGACAGCAGCGTATCGACCAGCAGGAAGCCGGTGACCGGCTCGATGAAATACTGCACCGAGATCCGGCCCGAGACCGGCGTCCAGCCGAGCTGCACCGAGAAGAACAGGATCAGCAGCAGACCCCACCAGAAGATCGGCATCGAGTAGCCGGTCAGCGAGGTCGCCATCACGCCATGGTCGAAGACTGAATTGCGCTTGACCGCCGCCAGGATGCCGGCCGGGATGCCGAGCAGCAGCGCGAACAGGATCGCGCACAGCGCCAGCTCGACCGTGGCCGGGAACAGCGCCAGGAACTCGCTCATCACGGGCTCCTGCGTGATCACCGATTTGCCGAGATCGCCATGCAGGACCCGGCCGATGTAGATGCCGTACTGCGTGAAAAGCGGCTTGTCGAGCCCGTAGTCCTTGAGCAGGGCCGCGTGGCGCACCGGGTCGATGCCGCGCTCGCCGGCCAGCGTCTCGATCGGGTCGCCCGGGACCAGCCGGATCAGGAAGAAGGCGAGCAGCGTCATGCCGATGAAGGTCGGCACGAGCAGGCTGGCGCGAGTCAGGATGAATCTGAACATTCATCCCCAATATGCAAGAGCGATGCCGGGTCGGGTCCCCGGCCGAACCCTTACTACTTTTTGGCGTCGCGCAGTTCGCGGCGCAGGATCTTGCCCACCGGCGTCTTGGGCAGGTCGGTGCGGAACTCGATCACCCGCGGCTGCTTGTAGCCGGTCAGGTTGGCACGGCAGTGGGCCCGCACCTCGGCCTCGGTGAGCTCGGGGTTCTTCTTGACGATCACCAGCTTCACGCCCTCGCCGGTCTTCTCGTCGGCGATGCCCACGGCGGCGCATTCGAGCACCCCGGGCATCTGCGCGACCACGTCCTCGATCTCGTTCGGATACACATTGAAGCCCGAGACCACGATCATGTCCTTCTTGCGGTCCACGATCTTGAAGTAGCCGCGCTCGTCGGCGACCGCGATGTCGCCGGTCTTGAAGTAGCCGTCGGGTGTCATGACCTTGGCGGTCTCGTCGGGCCGCTGCCAGTAGCCGGCCATGACCTGCGGCCCCCGGACCGCGAGCTCGCCCGCGGCGCCCAGCGGCACCTCGCGGCCGTCGTCGTCGAGCAGCTTGACCTCGGTGCTCGGCAAGGGAACGCCGATGGTCCCGGTGTAGGCCGTGCTGGTGGTCGGATTGCAGGTGACCGACGGCGAGGTCTCCGACAGGCCGTAGCCTTCGCAGATCGGGCAGCCGGTTTTCTCGAGCCAGAGCTTGGCCACCGCGCCCTGCACCGCCATGCCGCCGCCGACCGAGACCTTGAGGTTCTTCCAGTTGACGGTGTTGAAGTCCGGGTGGTTCGCCAGCCCGTTGAACAGCGTGTTGACGGCCGGGAAGCTGTGGAAGGTGTGCTTCGACAGTTCCTTCAGGACGGCGGCGATGTCGCGCGGATTCGGGATCAGGATCAGCTTCCCGCCGGTGCGCATGCTGAGCATCATGTTCACCGTGAAGGCGAAGATGTGGTACAGCGGCAATGCGCAGACGCTGGTCGGCTGCTCGCCGGCCGGCACCTTCTGCATGACCGGATCGTTCCAGGCCTCGGACTGGAGCACGTTGGCGATCACGTTGCGATTCAACAGCACGGCGCCCTTCGAGACGCCCGTGGTGCCGCCCGTGTACTGCAGCAGCGCGACATCGTCGGGGCCGAGCTTCGGCGCCTGCAGCGTGCGCGTGGCACCCTTGTCGAGTGCGTCGTTGAAGCGCACCGCGCCCGGCAGGCTGTAGGCCGGCACCATCTTCTTGACGCTGCGCACCACGTAGTTGACCAGCGCGCCCTTCAGGAAGCCGAGCCGGTCGCCCATCGAGGCCAGCACGATGTGCTTGACCGGCGTGGCGGCCAGGCACTGCTGCAGCGTGGTGCCGAAGTTCTCCATCAGCACGATCGCGGTCGCGCCCGAATCCTTCAGCTGGTGCTCGAGTTCGCGCGGCGTGTAGAGCGGATTGACGTTGACCACGATCATCCCGGCGCGCAGCGCACCGGCCACCGAGATCGGGTACTGCGGGCAGTTCGGCATCATGATCGCGACCCGGTCGCCCTTCGCGAGGCCCAGCCCCTGCAGGTAGCAGGCGAAAGCGCGGCTCTGGCGGTCGACCTCGGCGTAGCTCAGGTCCTTGCCCATGAAGCTGTAGGCGGTGCGGTCGGCGTACTTGGTGAAGCTTTCTTCCATCAGCGCCACCAGGGAGGTGTAGCGCGAGGCATCGATGTCGGCGGGCACGCCTTGCGGATAGCTGCCGAGCCAGGGGCGATCAATCACTGTGTGTCTCCAGAGCGAATCTTTTGGGGAAATCTACCGCCATCGTAACTTGACGTTCGGATGCGGCACGGGCCGCGACACTGCGCGGCCCGTGGTCTTGCTGCGGGCGCCGAGCGCTACTCGACCGCCTTGGCCATGTCCTCGACGACCKTCTTGGCGTCGCCGAAGACCATCAGGGTCTTGTCCATGTAGAAGAGTTCGTTGTCCAGGCCGGCGTAGCCCGCGGCCATGCTGCGCT
>NZ_JBFUCJ010000168.1:0-9860 GCF_056405295.1 Variovorax sp. P1_H2
CGGTCCGCTGTCCAGGGCATCGGGCTGCGCCACCGTCCTCGCCCGGTCCTCGCTGACGCTCGGCTGCGGCCTCCGGGCGGTCCCCGGACATCGGCCCTTCCTGCTCGCTCTTCATGCGTCGAGGCGGCTCCGAAAGCAGATTTCTTCCACACCGCGGCACACCCCGCAGAAAGGCCCAGCCATGCATGCAACTCCTTCCACCCATCAGCGCGATGCGGACAGCCCAACTTTCCCAACAACCACGGGCGTTCCCCCCGTACCCCCCGAGGACTCACCCAAAGCAGGCCCTGTCGAAGACGGCAGATCCGCAGGGCGAAGCGGCGCACGCATGGACGTGCGGCAGGCGATCACGGACCGGATCGTCGCGATGCTCGAGAAGGGCGGCAATGTGTTCCGCGCGCGCTGGACGCAGGCGGCCTCACGCGGCATGCCGCACAACGGCAAGACCGGCCAGCCCTACCATGGCGCCAATGTGCTGCTGCTGTGGGAGGCGGCGATCCAGGAGGGCTACGCGTCCCCTGTGTGGCTCACCTATCGCCAGGCCGCCAGTCTCGGCGCGCAGGTCCGCAAGGGCGAGCGTGCCGTGTTGTGCGCGCATTTCGAGCGAAGGGAAGGTCGGGGCGCAGCCAGCGATAGCGTCGACGCCCGAGTCGACGATGAAGGCGCACAGGACGAAACCACTGCCCAACGCGGCGCCCTGCTTTGCATGCCGTTCTGGCTCTTCAACGTGGCGCAGATCGATGGCCTGCCGGGCGAGGTCATCGAGGCCGCCAGCGAATCGCCAGTTTCATCGCATCCACCGGTGGAGCGGGCCCTTCGCCTGCTGGGCGGGTGCAACGCCACGATCCGGCACGGGTTCGAACGCGCGATGTACCTGCCGGACCTCGACGAGATCCGACTGCCCTGGCCGAAGCGCTTCACCAGCGGCGAAGCCTATTGCGCCACGGCGCTTCATGAGCTGGTGCATCATTCGGGACACGCAAGCCGGCTCAACCGGCAATTCGGCCAGCGCTTCGGCGACGCGGCCTACGCGTTCGAGGAACTGGTGGCCGAGCTCGGCTCGGCGTTCGTGATGGGTCACTGCGGGTTGGTCGACGCGACCATCGAAGGGCACGCCGTCTACCTCGACAGCTGGCTGCAGGTGCTGCGCAATGACCGCACGGCGATCTTCACTGCGGCCCGGCATGCAGGTGCGGCCTTCGACTTCATCCTGGCCAGGCAGATGCCCCCGGTTGACGCGGCACCGGCACTGCCATTCGAGGAATGACACTCGAGAATTGACTCGCTGCGCGCAGGGGCCGCCGCGCGGCCCCTGCCTCCCGAGCCTGCGGACCCGCTATTCGTCCAACTCGGCGCGGATGTGGGTCCCGACCGTGCCCTCGAGGATGTCAGGCACCGTGTACTTGTCGCCGATCTGCGCAGCCATCTCGACGACGCGCAGGCACAGCTCGACCACGTTGCGGTCGAGCTTGTCGCCGGGCCATATCAGCCCGACGTCGACGGCCGCCGCTGCTTGTCGCTGTCCATGCCGCCTTCAGCCGGCAAGGACTTGCAGACTCCGCCGGGCAGCAGCGGCCCTCGAGCCGGTCGTAGTCGGGTCAATCCAGCTCGTCACCCCTCAACGCGTTCTCGACAAGCGGAAAATGTGCGCATGACGCCACCTGACGAACACCTCGACGCTGCCCTCCGCAAGGTCAGGCTCTACCAACTGAGCCAATGGGTAGGCCACCTGACGCCAGCGCAGGCGAATGCGCTGGTCGACGCGGGTGCCATCGCGGCGCACCATGACATCGTCTGGATGAACTCGGGCCTCCAGGCGGGCAGCCAGGAAACGCGATGGGTCTATTTCGCAGCCGGCCCGGCACTCAAGGCGCTGCTGCGCGCGCGTCCGGCCCGTCAGCAGGCGGCCCAGGCGCCCGCAGAGACCTGACCCGCGCGGCCGCTCGATCGGGTCCGGGGCGCACGGTCGCCCGTGCGGCCGACCGTCGGCGAGGCGATGGCCATGCGGCGAAGGTGCTCCCGTTCGGAACGCAGTTTTTCATTGCGCGCTGCGCTGCGCTGATCGGTCCGGCTCGCCTTCGGCCTCGCGCTGGCGCTGGGAGAAGAAGAAGGGGAGGGGAGGTGGGGGAGGGCTTGCCTGTGTCTGGTCAGGGTATCACGCGGTTCTCGCGTTCAAGGCCCTGCGCGCGCTTCGCGTGCTCGGCGCGTGCCGTGCGCCTGCGGCGGCCTTGAGCGCTGCGCTGCCGCGTGAGCCAGGGGTGACGCAGGCAATCCCGCCTGTGTCACTCCAGGAGTCCATCATGACCTCTTCCGACTATTCCTTCGCCCCTTCCTTCGTCGCGCGCGAACCCCTCTCGCTGCAGGATCTGGCCCATGCGGCGCCAGCGGCCTTTGCGGACCACGCCGCCCAGTCAACCGGTCCCAAGTACGTCTTCATCAGCACGCGGGACATCGTCTCGGCGCTGATGGACGCTGGCTTTTCGCCGACGCATGCGATGCAGACCCGGGCCCGAGGCACCGATCCCAGCTTTGGACGGCACCTGCTGCGGTTCCAGCCGATCGTTCATGCGCTGTCGCTGGACGACGTGGTGCCGGAGATCGTGCTGATCAATTCGCACGACGGACGCAGCGCCTACCAACGCACCTTGACGCCGATCGACGCCTGCACTGAAGATTTCACGGTGGCATCGCCGTCGATGTTCCACAGATGCCCAATTTCGCCGTAGAGGCCCGTCGTCGGTGTCAGGGCCAGGGTCGCGCCAGCGGCTATTTCGCCAGCGCTGTAGCTGCCCCCGCTCGCCATCGCAGTTACTCCCGCCGGGCCGATGAAGTTGACCACATCATCCCCGACGCTCGCGTGGTACAGGTTCACGCGCCCGTAGGGCTGCAGCCGACCGGCCCCTGTGGCGAGGTCGCCCTTGACGCGCACCCCCAGGCGACCGATCCAGCCATTGCCCGGGTCCTGGCGCACACGCGCGCCACTGAGGATCAGGTCGTCGAAGCTGCTGTGCTGCCAGGCGAGCTGCGCCTGCGGCTCGATGCTCCAGCGCGCGTCGAGTGCGAACGCCTTGCCCGTCTCCACCGAGGCCATGAAGCTGCTGGCCTTGCCCGAGACTCGGGGGTTGATGTCCGGACGCACGTCGTAGCGCTGGCTACCGCCTTGCAGCACGCTGTCGACGTACCAGCCATTTGCGTCCATCCAGGTCGCATAGGCACCCAGATAACGTGACTGCAGATTGTTGCTGCCCACCCGCGCGGTGAGCCCACGCGCATTGCCGGTGACGTCGGCGTTGCCGTCCAGATACCCGACATAGATACCGGCGCGCCAGTTGTCTTTCACCAGCAGGTCGCTCCCGGCTTGCACACCGCTCACGTGCCCGTCGGTCCGAGCCTGTGCGATGCCCGATTGCTCGATGCCCAGGTCGGCATACACCACGCGCGCCCACGCCCGGCGCGTGCTCGCATTCGGCGCCTGGTCGTCAGGCCCGCGGTTGGACTCGCCCGCCGTGGCCGCGGGAGCCTCATCCCCCATGCGCCGATGCAGGTTGCTGAGCATGGCCAAGTCGGATTGCCGCACCTGCGCCGGCAAGGCGGCCAGCATCGGCACTTCGGCGCGATAGGTGGGCACTTGAACGGGCGGAACCGGCTGGGGCTGCGCGGGTTGCTCGGGTAGCGCCGACTGCCCCGGAGGCGTGGGTTGGATGGACGGCGCGGTCGAGCGCAGGTACCAGTTCTCCCCCGCTCCAAGCAGGTCGGCCGCATAGAGGCGGTACTCGAAGGCACCCGCGTCCACATGGCCGCCGGCCAGGCTGAAGGCGCTCTTGGACGTCTGCGCGGTGGTGGTCGCTCCATTGAGCCCGCTCACCACCTCGATGCCATTGCCCGTGGTGAGCGTGCCGAGGCCTGCGATGCTGGCGATCTGGATCGTGGTCTTGCCGCTGGCATTGGCCGCCGCTCCGTCGAGCACGAGCCTGTCGCTCACGCTGGCGCTGCCGGCGAGTCCGGTGCCCAGCCTCAGGAGGCCGGCATTGCCCATATAGGCGCCGCTGGTCGTGAGCGTGCTGCCCGCTGCGGCGCTGGCCAGGCTGACCGTTCCGCTGTTGGTCAGTGCCGCCACGCGCTGGTTGAGGCCATTGGTGTCCAGGGTGGCGCCTGTGGCTACCGTGTGGGCCGAAGCGGCGCTGAATGCGTCGGCCGCGCCAGCACGCAAGGTGCCCGCGGCCACCGTGGTGGCACCCGTGTAGGTGTTGGCACCCGAGAGCACCAGCGTGCCGCTGCCGTTCTTGGTGAGCGCCCCGCCGCCGGAGATGACACCCGAGAGCGTTTCAGTGAAGGCGCCGGTATCGACGATCGGATCATGGGTGCCGGTGAGCACCACCGCGTTGGCCAGGTTCAAGCCATCGGCCGCAAATCCCAGCGTGGTTCCTTCGTCCATGGCGAGGGGCCCGCTACCCAGCGCGGTGTTGTGACCCACCGAGATCTGGCCGCCCTTGAGCGCCGTGCCGCCGCTGTAGGCGTTGGCGCCGGTCAGTGTCAGCGTGGCGCTGTTGAGCTTCGTGACGGTACCGGTGCCGCTGATCACGCCGCCGAAGGTGACGTCGTCCGAGCGGTTGAACGCCAGCGTGCCGTTGTTGGTCACGTTGCCGACGATCGATCCCGTCGTCCCTGCGTTGCCCAGTTGCAGGGTACCGGCAGTGATGGTCGTGCCGCCGGTATAGCTGTTGGCGCCGGCGAGGACCAGCGTGCCCAGATCGGTCTTGTCGACTCCTCCGGGCCCGGCGAGCTCCGGCACCACGGTGGCCACGTAGCCCGCTCCCGGCGCCGTGCCGTCGCCCACGCGCAGGGTGTTGCTGCCGGCGGCCAGCGTGATCGGGCCGCCTTGCACCACGTAGCCGCTGCTTGCGAACTGCATGCCCCCGGAGACCACCGCGCCCAGGCTGTTGTCCACCGTCACCGTGCCTGGCGCTGCAGAGAAGATCGAGAAGGCGCCGTTCGCGTACGGCGCATTGATGCCGCCAGTGGCCTCGGTCCAGTTGTCGTTGCCGGCCGAGGCCTGCCAGGTGCCGTTGCCGCCATTGATCACACCGTTGTTGCGCGGCACGGTTGCACCGTCCCAGAAGTTCAGCGTCAGGCCCGCCGTGTTCACCAGGTTGACCTGGTTGGCGACGGCGGTCTGCACGAAGGTCGTGCTGCCGGCGGGCTGCGTGCCGAGGGCGAGGCCGTTGTCGGTCAGCGTGCCGCCGTAGCTGATCACGCGATACAGGCCAGGGCCGAAGGTGCCGCCCGCCGAGGTGGCGACGTTGAGCGTGCCGTCCAGCGTCAGATTGCCGCGCACCACGGTCAGGTCGTTGAGCGCGCCGCCGACGGTACCGGCTTGTCCGAATTCGTAGTTGAGTCGCGATGCGCCTGTCAGCGACAGATTGCCGTTGATCGTCAGCGTGCCGGGCGAAGTGCCGGGCGCGAGGATCCCATCACTGATCGCGACGCTGCCGCCAAGAGTGCCGGTGCCGCCCAGCGTTGCGCCGTTCGCCACCGAGGTGAGGCCGGTGGCTCCCGTTTGATCGCCGTTGACGTAGAGCGATCCTGCCGAAACCGTCGTCGCACCGGAATAGGTGTTCGGGCCCGTCAGCACCGTCGTGCCGGTACCGATCTGGGCCAGCGTGCCTCCACCGCTGATCGTGTTTCCCACCGTGTAGCTGTTGCCGCGGTTGAAGCTCAGCGTCGCGCCACCAGCCACCGTGACCGCTCCTGAACCGAGATTGCCGGTGGTGCCGCCATTGCCGAGTTGCAGGGTGCCTGCATTGACGGTGGTGGTGCCGGCGTAGGTGTTGGCCCCGGTGAAGGTTTGGGTGCCGGAGCCGATCTTGGCGAGATTGATGATCGCGTTCGGGCCGCCGGCATCTGCCGCATGCTCGCCCGTATTGGTCAGGCTGCCGCGGATAACACCGCCAAAAGTGCCCGAGCCGCCGTTGACACCGACGGTCAACGTGTATCCGACTACACCGCTTTCCGTCAGAGAATTCAAGGCGCTGTTTCGAACCGTGCCACCGCCGGTCAGGGCATCTACCGTGACCTTGTTGCCGCGCAAATCGAAGGCAGCGCCGCTGCCGACATCCAAACTCGCGCGATTGGCACTCCAGTCGGCGGTGTAATTGTCGTTGCCAATATAGCCGGTGCCTGACACCTTGATTTGCGTACCCGCAGAGCCGGTGACGACGCCTGCGAAGCGATTGATGGCGCCCGCATTGTTCTGGTTGTATTCCAAGATGCCGCCGGTGATCAACACCGGGGCGGTGGTGCCCTCGTTGATCGCTGTGGACTTTCTCAGCGTCGCTTGGCCGGCGCCCGCCTTGGTGATTTGATTGTTGCGCAGGCCGCCGGTGATGTCGAAGGTCAGGTTGGCGCTGGCCGAGGTCACGTCAATGATGGCCGCCCCTGAGTTCCAGCCCAGGTCACGTGCGGTGGTGGATTGGCTGCCGGTGCCCGTGTAGCGGAGGGTTGAGCCGTTTTGTATGGCAATGAAATTGCTGCCGGTGCCCGTTCCGAGTTGGCTGACGTCGGAAAACTGAATGGTGTTAGCGCCGGTGCGCCCTACAAACAGGGCGCCGGTGAATGAACTCGGCGCGGTCAGTTGCCAGGTTCCGTTGCCATCCCCATAAACGATGAAGTTGCCATTGATGGCTCCAATGGTGTTTATTCCGGTGGCCGAACTGCTGCCAAGGACCAGCGCCTGCAACGGGGAGGTGGTGAGCGTCACCGCGCCGATGTTCACATTCACGCCAGTGGCGTTCAGTCTCAGATTGAACGCACCAGGGCTGGTGATGTTCCCCGTGGCGATGGTGTAGCCGTTGCCACCGGTGAAATTGATGGTTGGTGACTGCCCTGTCAAGATACTCAGGTTGCCCAGCGTCAGCGTTCTTCCAGCGCCAGCACTCGTGAGTTGGTTGGCGTCGATGGTGTAGGTGAGGGTGCCGTTGTTGCCGAATCCGCTGATGCTGCCGCCGGCTGTGGCAAACGTGGTGTTGGTGTCGCTACGGAGTTGGAGCGTGGTTCCGTCGCCGTTGATGGTGAGGGCCGAATTGGCCAGCGCCCCGCCATCGGCCAGGCGCAGGATGCCACCGCTGAGGTTCGTGGCTCCTGTGTAGTTGTTGGCCGCCGAAAGCACAGCCGTTGCGTTGGCGCTGTTGACACTCAATGAGGTGGTGCCGGTCAGACCGTTGAGTGAGGTCGCGTTCAACTGGGTGCCTGCTGCAGCACCCCCAAAGTCGATGGCGGTGCCGTTCAGCGAGCCGGATACGGCCAGCACGCCACCGACGATCCTGGTAGCGCCAGCGTAGGTGTTGGGACCCGCCAGCGTCAGCGTTCCAGCACCCGTCTTGATCAAGCCGGCGGTTCCTGCCAGGGTCGAGCCAATTGTGTGGGTGCCGCCGAGGGTGTTGATGGTCGGTGTGCTGCCGGCCAGGGTGAGCGTGCTACCCCCAAGTGTGTAGCTGGACGAAGCGCCGAAGCTGAGGTTGTGCACGGTGATGGGCGTACCCAGGGTCACCGCCATGATTCCCGTTCCGTCGAAGACCGCGTCGTTGAGCGCGCCGTTATTCCAGATCGAAGGGCTTCCTCCGGTGCCGGTCGCACTCGTGTTCCAGAAGTTGTTGGTGGTGTTCCAGGTGCCGGCACCACCAAGCCCTGGCGTTACGCCGTTGGTGTCCCAGTACAGCGTGGCTGCCGCCGCGGGCATTGCCCAGGCGCTCGCCACGGCGAAGGCCAGGACGGTGAGCCGCAATGCACCAACACAAGTTCGCACTCCGGACCTGCCGCTGCTCTTTGTGCGCGCCGTCTCGGGCACTGCCACCCAGGACGACAAGGCGGCGCTCCAGAGGCTGCGATACGACTCGTTCATGATGAAATCCGGTTCTGTCGCAATAAGGAGTGCGTGACGAGCGAATGGGGTTCCGAGACAGCGGGCTCAAAACGCCAGGCTGTAGAACTGGTCGGCAGCAGACATGACTTGGCCCTCGGGGCAGGCCAACTGCCCCTTGTTGATCATGTGCATGGTTTCGATGCCGGCGATGAGCTTGGCGGCCGAGCCGAACGACTTGAATCCAAGCATCGGCCTGACCGGTCGTTTGGTCGCGCGGTGGTCCTGCTCGACGATGTTGTTACCCGGCTTGGTCGCGCCACTGTCCTCGATCAGGCCGTGCACAGCCGCGGTATTGGCGCCACCCTTGTCGATCGTGATCTTCTCGGGCACGTCGTGCAGGCCGATGGCGCGCTCGAAGAAGCGCCGGGCAGCGGCCCTGTCGCGATGGGCGGTGAGAAGGAAGTCCAGCCCACCCTCGCCAGACCGAACTCCACACCAACCGAAACGTCGCATTCAAGGTCTCCTGCAATTACCGCGTTGTCGTTAATGAGTTGCCGAGCCCGCATCCTGAAAGGCGGCTATTTAGGGAACATCAGCTGCGCCTGGAGTCTCAGCGCCCAGCGGGGTGCGTTGTCGGGTCGCTCGACGTTGTAGTAGGCAGAGGCCTGCAGGTTCACCGGCAGCTTGCCAAAGCGGACGATCTTGCCGACGCCTCCGCCCACGGGTACGGTCCACTTCTGGCCTGCGGCCGCCTCCCAGTTCGCGGTGATGAGCGGCGACGAGGTCAGGTAGAAGCCTCCCGGAAAGTTGTAGTTCAGGAATGGCTGCAAGGTCAGCTGGTTGATCTTYGGATCGGTCGACGAGCTACTCACTGACCAGATGTTGTTGATCAACGCGCCATAGACCCAGGGACTGCCCTTCTCGAGCCGAAGCACGACCGCGGTCGGCCCCAGGCCCCAGCGGTCGTTGCCGAGCCGGTCGTTGGTSTGCGTGGGCAGCTGCGCCACGGCGCCGACGCCCCAGATCCAGCTGCCCGAGTTCTTCGGTGACAGGAAGCCGTTGASCTGAATGTCTCCGAGGCCGAAAGTGGAGCCTTCGAAAGGCGAGGAGGCCGGCTGCCAGATCAGCGGCATGATGGTCCGCGAGATCAGGTTCCAGTCCTCGTTGAGGCTGAAGGGCACGACCGGCTGGATGTTGAGCACGTTCTGCGTGCGCTGCTCCGGCCCTGTATCGAAGTTGGTGTTGAGCTGAAATGGCACGCTGATCAAGCTGGCCAGCGGGTTCTGCGCAGCCTTGGCGAGTTCCTCGTTGCTTTGTTGCGCATGGGCAGACGCTGAGAGGAGGCCCGCCACCATGACACCGACGGCCCAACTCCGCTCAGAGGGGAAGTGGTCCTTGATTCGAGATTGAGACATGTCTTTTTCAGCTATCGCGATGCGGCGCGCAGAGCGGCGAATCGACGCCCGAACGCCTCCGACCATTTGTTGAAGGCGTCCTGCGCATAGCTCCAGCTTGTGAACGAGCTGACGTAGCCGTTCATCCATGCCACCGCCGCGGTCGTCGCACCCTTGTCCAGGTCGGCGGCGTACTTGAGTCCAATCTCGGTGTCCGCGCATTCGCCGACCACCTTGCCGGTGGCGCCGTCTCTGAACTGTGCCTCCAGTCCGGTCTGGCCCATGTAGGGGGTCGAGCCCACAGGCCGGCCGGTGGCCGCGCCCGTGCCCATCTCGGCGACGAAGCCGTAGGGCACCGCCGTGCCGGCCAGGCTGGCAACGGTGTTGGTCGGGATCAGCGAGGTCAGCGCAAACTTCAGGCGCAACACGCCCGGGCCAGGTGCGTCGACGACTTGGACGCCCGGCTGGAGGTTCTTGACCAAGGCCGCATGAAAATAGTCGAGCAGCGCCTTCAGGTCCGTCGGATCCACGGGACGCTGCGCCGCACGGGGCTCGAGGTAGACCTGGATGCGCTCGATCATGACCTTGTCGTAGCTGCCCCACCGGAC
>NZ_JBFUCJ010000169.1:0-9728 GCF_056405295.1 Variovorax sp. P1_H2
GTTGATTCGGGCGTGCGCGAAGGCGTCACGACCAGCGAGGCCCAGCGAGTGAAGGAACTCGAGCGCGAGGTCAAGGAGCTGCGCCGGGCCAACGAGATCCTGAAGCTGGCCAGCGCGTTTTTCGCCCAGGCGGAGCTCGACCGCCGGCTGAAGTCCTGAAGGACTTCATCGACAGGCATCGTGACACCTTCGGGGTCGAGCCGATCTGCAAGGTATTGCAGGTCGCCCCGTCGGGCTATCGGCGACACGCGGCGTTGCTGCGCGAGCCGCACAGACGCTGCGCCAGGGCGCACCGCGACGATGCCCTCATGCSGGCGATACAACGCGTCTGGCAGGCCAACATGCAGGTCTATGGCGCCGAGAAGGTCTGGAGGCAGTTGGCACGCGAGGGCACGACGGTGGCGCSCTGCACAGTCGAGCGGCTGATGCGGCGCCTGGGGCTTCGAGGCGTGATGCGCGGCAAGGTGGTGAAGACCACGATCAGCGATGCCAGAGCACCATGCCCGCTGGATCGGGTCAACCGGCAGTTTCGTGCGCAGCGTCCGAACCAGCTATGGGTCTCGGATTTCACGTACGTGTCGACCTGGCAGGGCTGGCTGTACGTCGCCTTCGTGATCGATGTGTTTGCCCGGCGCATCGTGGGCTGGAGGGTCAGCAGTTCAATGCGCACGGACTTCGTGCTCGATGCCTTGGAACAAGCGCTCTACGACCGCCAACCCGGTGTTGCGACGACCGGTTGAATCCGCCCAATACGTCAGCATCCGGTACACGGAACGGCTGGCCGAGGCTGGCATCGARCCATCAGTGGGCAGCAAAGGCGACTCCTATGACAACGCTCTGGCCGAGACGATCAACGGCCTCTACAAGGCCGAGTTGATCCATCGCCGACGGCGTGCTCTGCTCCGCGAATGTCCCCCGGCCTGCGGCCTCCTCCTTTATTTCGCTGCGCAGAGCACACCATCGACGTGATCCGTCACGGCGGTGGTCGATCGACGATCAAGACACGGCGTTGCTCGTGCCGAGGACACCGGGTGGCCCCCGCAGCGAAATCAAGGAGGAGGCGAAGCCGGGGGACATTCGCGGAGGGGGCCACCCGGTGTGCTCGGCACGCGCCCCGAAAAACGGCCGCTCCGAATCTCAGCTGCGTTTCATGGGTCGAGGGTCGCGCACCGCGCGGTGGAGCAACCAGGATGAAACACCCCCGAAGCGCCTGCGGCGCTGCCCCCTCAAGGGGGCGATACCAGCGGCCCGGCAAAGCCGGTTCCGCGGTATCCCTGCTATTGGGCTGCGCCAGTTTCGGACATGAGCCTTGGCGCCGTCAGCGCAGCGCGTTGATGTCGGCCATCTCGACCAGGGGACTCGGCGCACCGCGCTTGGCGGCGACCAGCATGGCGCGTCCGACCTGCTCGCTGGTCGTGACCCGATTCGGCGCCCAGCGACGCACCAGACCGAACAGCGGGTTCGCAAGCACGTAGATCCATCGGTACAGCGCGGTCTTGGAGCGCACTCCGTGCATCGGCTGGATCATGCCCGGCCGGAACATGTAGGTGGCCTTGAACGGCAGCCGCATCAGCGCGTTCTCGGTCGCGCCCTTGACGCGCGCCCACATGCTGGGCCCACGCTCGGTGCTGTCGGTGCCGGCGCCTGTCACATAGACGAAGGTCATCTGCGGGTTGAGCCGGGCGAGGGTCCGTGCCGCCCCGAGAGTCAGGTCGTAGGTCACGCGCCTGTAGTCCGCTTCGCTCATGCCGACCGAGGACACGCCAAGGCAGAAGAAGCAGGCGTCGAAACCGGACAACTCGCCTTCGACCGCCGACAGCTGACCCGGATCGGGCACGACCAGATCGCGCAGTTTGGGATGCGCCTCGCCGCTCGGCCGGCGGCCGACGCCGAGCACTTGCGTGACGTCGCCGTCGAGCAGGCATTCGCGCAGCACGCCCTGCCCCACCATGCCGGTTGCACCGAAGAGCATGACCTTCATTGGCGGCCTCGTTCTCGCGGACTCAGTCGACCGAGAAGGTCTCGGGCTCGCGCTGGAGTGCGGCGAGCAGCGTCGTCACCTCGGGCGCCGATGCCTGCGCGGGCTGGAGCGCATCCAGCAGGCGCGCGAGCGTTTCGGCATGGGGCAGCAGCGGCCCGAGGAAGCGGGTGCCGGCATCGCTGGCGATCAGCAGCGTCGGGAAGGTCTCGACGTCGAAATCGTCCGCGATGTCCGCGTGGTCCTCGATATCGACCCAGGCGAAACGGAAGCGCGGATGCGCGCGCGCCACCTGTTCGAACAAGGGCCGGTACTCGCGGCAGGCGCCGCACCATTCGGCGCACAGGCAGACGACCCAGAGTCGATCATCGGCGGCGGTGGTTGAGAAATCGGTCAAGGCAGTGTCGGAGGGTCGAGGGCCGAAGAAGAATCCGGCGCCATTATGAATTCGCCAGCAGATCCTGCAGCCGCAGGCTCTCCAAAGGGCCCCGGGTCCACAGGTTGCGCAGCGGCGGTGCCTGCGGCATCAGCAGTTCGCGCAGCAGCGGCTCGAGCGAAATGGCGGGATCGACCAGCAGCACGAAGCGCGGATCGTCGTTGTCGCGCTCCTCAGCCAGCGGTGCGATCCAGTCGAGCGCGACCAGGGTCTCGAGCACCGGCGCAAGCTGCAGCGCGTCGACCTTCATCCGGCCCACCAGCTCGGCCGCGCCCAGGCCGCTGGCGGGCGTCGATTTCGCGGCATGCAGGTACTGCAGCACCTCCGCCGCCAGCTGCAGCGGCCAGCCGGCGGCGCCACCGCGCCGCGCCACGCCGGTCAGGAGGCTGGGCAGGTAGGCCGCGATCACGGCGCCGAAGAGCACGATGACCCACGCCACGTAGATCCACACCAGCAGGATCGGCACGGTCGCGAAGGCGCCGTACAGCACCGAGTAGGTCGGCACCAGGCTCAGGTAATAGCCCAGCACGCGCTTGGCGACCTCGATGGCGGTGGCGACGAAAAGGCCGCCGGCCCAGGCGTGCGCCCATTTCACGTGGGTGTTCGGGACGTAGCGGTAGAGCGCCGCCATGCCGCCGGCCAGCAGCGCGAATTCGAAGCCGTCGAACAGCAGTTTCAGGATGGCGCCGCCGACGAATTCGCGCGAGGCGGAGAAGAAGGCCGCCGTGGTACTGAGGCTCAGCGCCAGCACCAGCGGGCCGAGCGTGATCGCGGCCCAGTAGATCAGCACCCGCTGCGCCAGCGGCCGCGGCCTGCGCACGCGCCAGATGCTGTTGAGCGCCTTGTCCATGGTCAGGATCAGCGCCACCGCGGTGACCAGCAGCACCACCAGGCCGGCCACGCCGAGGCCGCTGGCCTTGCTCGCGAACTGGTTCAGGTAGCCCAGCACCTGGCGCGCGATGTTGTCCGGAATCAGGCTGTCGATCAGCCAGCGCTGGACCCGCCCCTGCATCGTGCCGAACATCGGGAACACCGTGAACAACGCCGCCGCCACCGTGAAGAAGGGCACCATCGCGATGGTGGTGGTGAAGGTCAGGCTGCTGGCGGTCAGGCCGAGCCGGTCTTCCCGAAAACGCTCGCCGAGCACGGCGGCGGTGTTGCCCCAGGGAAAGTGCGAAAGATCCCTCCAGAGTTGCCGACGATTCATGGCCGGTATCATGCCACCGGGTCTTTCGCCGCCCCGGCGCAACCCGCCCCATTCGAGCTGCCTTGACCGTATCCAACCTTCCTCCCGCCTCCGTTTCCGCCACCCGATGGCTTGCCGTCGGCAGCCTGGTCGGGCTGATCGTGCTCGGGCTCGCCTGGGAGCTGTGGCTGGCGCCGCTGCGGCCGGGCGGCTCCTGGCTGGCGCTCAAGGTGCTGCCGCTGGTGCTGCCGCTGGCCGGCCTGCTGAAAAACCGCATGTACACCTATCGCTGGGTCAGCCTGATGGTCTGGCTCTATTTCACCGAAGGCGTGGTGCGCGCCTGGAGCGACACCAACGGCGTCGGCCAGCTGCTGGCGCTGGTCCAGGTCCTGCTGTGCCTGGCGCTTTTCACGGCCTGCGCCTGGCACGTGCGGCTGCGGCTGCGCAACGCCGCGCAGGCCCGCAAACTCGAAGTCGAAAGGGCAACGCCATGAGCGTCTTGTTGGAGCAGCTGCGCGCGATCGTCGGCGCGGCGAACGTGCTTACCGAAGGCGATCTCAGCGCCTGGGAGCAGGACTGGCGCAAGCGCTCGCGCGGCAAGGCGCTGGCGGTGGTGCGGCCGGGCGACACGCGGCAGGTGGCCGAGGTGGTCAAGGCCTGCGCCGCGGCCGGCACCGCGCTGGTGCCGCAAGGCGGCAACACCGGCCTGGCGGTCGGATCGATCCCGGACGAGAGTGGCACCCAGGTGCTGCTGAGCCTGCAGCGACTCAACGCGATCCGCGGCATCGACGCCGCCAACCTCACGATGACGGTCGAGGCCGGCTRCGTCCTGCAGACCTTGCAGGAGGCGGCGCGCAACGCCGGCTTCCTGTTCCCGCTGAGCCTGGCGGCCGAAGGCAGCTGCACCATCGGCGGCAACCTGGCGACCAACGCCGGCGGCACGCAGGTCGTGCGCTACGGCAACGCGCGCGACCTCTGCCTCGGGCTCGAGGTCGTGACGCCGCAGGGCGCCGTCTGGGAAGGCACCAGCGGCCTGCGCAAGGACAACACCGGCTACGACCTGCGCGACCTCATGATCGGCAGCGAAGGCACGCTCGGCGTCATCACCGCGGCGACGATGAAGCTCTACCCGCTCCCCGCCGCGCAACTCATGGCCTGGGCCGCGGTACCCACGCTCGACGACGCCGTCAAGCTGCTCGGGCTTGCGCACCAGCGGCTCGGCCCGGGGCTGACCGGCTTCGAGGTCATGGGCCGGTTTGCGCTGAGCCTGGTCGCCAAGCATTTCCCTGCCTTGCGCGTGCCCTTCATCGACGACGAGGCCGTGCCGTACTGCGTGCTGCTCGAGAACTCCGACAGCGAATCCGAGGACCACGCCCGCGGGCGCTTCGAGGCGCTGCTCGAAACCGCCTTCGAAGCCGGCTGCGTCACCGATGCGGTGGTCGCCGAGAGCCTCACGCAGGCGCACCAACTCTGGCACGTCCGCGAGAGCATTCCGCTGGCACAGGCCGAGGAAGGGCTCAACATCAAGCACGACATCTCGATCGCGGTATCGCGCATTCCGGCCTTCGTGGCCGAGACCGACGCGCTGCTGGCGCGCGAGATCCCCGGCGTTCGCCTGGTCAACTTCGGCCATCTCGGCGACGGCAACCTGCACTACAACGTGCAGGCACCCGAGGGCGGCGACAACAAGGCCTTCCTGCGCGATCACGAAGACCGCATCAACACGCTGGTCTACGACGCAGTCGAGAAGTTCGACGGCTCGTTCTCGGCCGAGCACGGCGTCGGCTCGCTCAAGGTCGACAAGCTCGAGAAGCACAAGTCGCCGGTGGCGCTCGAGATGATGCGCGCCATCAAGCGCGGGCTGGACCCGCAGAACATCCTGAATCCGGGCCGGGTGATCCGGCTCTGAAGGGGGCACGGTTCATGCGCGTAAACTATGCGCATAGTTCATGCTTGGAGAACGCTGCATGCTTCGCTTCGAAAAAGCCCCGAAAAAGGCAACCAACCTTTCGCTCAACAGCAAGGTGCTGGAGGCGGCGCGCGAGCTCGGCATGAACCTGTCCCAGACGGTGGACGAGCTGCTTGCAGAAGAGGTCAAGCGTCGCTACTGGGCGAAATGGGCGGAAGAAAGCAAGGATGGCATCGCCGCCTACAACGCCAGGATCGCGAAGGAAGGCTTGCCACTGGCCAAGTACCGCACTTTTGCGCGCAGCCTTGGCGACGGCAAGAAAGGTTGACATGGCGCGCTTCGACGTCTATTCGAATCCGGATGCAACCGACCGCGCGGCCATTCCTTTCATGCTGGATGTCCAGAGCGACTATCTCGAAGGTCTGGACACGCGCGTGGTCATCCCGCTCTTCGCTACCGCGCGCTTCAAGACCAGGGTGCGCACGCTGAATGCGGAACTTCGGGTCGCCGGAAAGGAGGTTGTCATGGACACCGCCTCGATCGGCGCCATTCCCTCGACGGAGTTGCGCCGACCTGTCGCCAACCTTTCCGACCAACAGCTCAATATCCAGGATGCGCTCGACGCATTGTTCGCAGGCCATTGACGACATGACCACCCACCCCATCCGCTCCCAATACGAAGACTTCATGCGCCACGTCGACAGCACCGGCGTGTACAAGAGCGACCGCACCGGCACCGGCACCAAGAGCGTGTTCGGCTACCAGATGCGCTTCGACCTCGACGAAGGCTTCCCGCTGGTCACCACCAAGAAGGTGCACCTGAAGTCCATCATCCAGGAACTGCTGTGGTTCCTGACCGGTTCCAGCAACAACAACTGGCTGAAGGAGCGCGGCGTCACGATCTGGGACGAATGGGCGCGCGAGGATGGCGACCTCGGCCCGGTCTACGGCGTGCAATGGCGCAGCTGGCCGACGCCCGACGGCGGCCACGTCGACCAGATCCAGCAGGTGATCGACACGCTGCGCAGCAACCCGGATTCACGCCGCATCATCGTCAGCGCCTGGAACGTGGCCGAGCTCTCCAAGATGGCGCTGATGCCCTGTCATGCCTTCTTCCAGTTCTACGTCGCGCCGCCGCAGGCGCCGGGCGAGCGCGGCAAGCTGAGCTGCCAGCTCTACCAGCGCAGCGCCGACATCTTCCTCGGCGTGCCTTTCAACATCGCGAGCTATGCACTGCTGACGCACATGATCGCCCAGCAGTGCGAGCTGGACGTCGGCGACTTCATCTGGACCGGCGGCGATTGCCACATCTACAGCAACCATGCCGAGCAGGTGGCCCTGCAACTGAGCCGCGCACCCCGGCCCTATCCGACGCTGGTCATCCGGCGCAAGCCGGCTTCGATCTTCGACTACCAGTACGAGGACTTCGAGGTGGTCGACTACGAACCCCATCCCGCCATCAAGGCGCCGGTCGCGGTGTGATGGCCATGCGCATCAACCTGATCCTCGCGCGCGCCGCCAACGGCGTGATCGGCCGCGACGGCACGATGCCCTGGCACCTGCCTGAGGACATGGCGCATTTCAAGAAGCAGACGATGGGCGCGCCGGTGATCATGGGCCGCAAGACCTGGGACTCGATCCCGCCGCGCTTCCGTCCGCTGCCGGGCCGCCGCAACGTCGTGGTCACGCGCAATGCCGATTGGCAGGCCGACGGCGCCGAACGGGCGGCCAGCCTCGAGGAAGCCATCGACCTCTGCGAGCGCGGCCAGGCCGTCGAGGCCTGGGTGATGGGCGGCGCCCAGATCTACGCCGCGGCCGAGCCGCTGGCCCGGCGCGTGCTGTTGACCGAGATCGAACGCGACTACGAGGGCGACGCCTGGGCGCCTGAATTCGGCGCCGGCTGGCAGCAGACGGCGCGCGAATCGCATGTCGCGGCCAACGGGCTCCCGTTCAGCTTCGTGACGCTCGAGCGAAGCTGAAACGCCCCCTATCGCCTGCGCGCAGACGGCCGATTCTTCTCGACGCTCGACGGCTTCTGCCGCTGCACTTGCGGTACATCGCAGGGTACGACAGACCCACCGCTCGACGACCCTGCGGCCGGCCCCGCACATCACGCCTCGCACCGAGGCGGTCTGACGGCGTCGGCGCGGCGCACGCGCTCGCCACGGGCGGCCTCGTCGGCCGTTAGCGGCCCGAGTGAGGCACGCTTGCACACCTCCCGCCCCCTGCACCCGGTCCTGGCCGACCTGCGCCCCATGCTCCAAAACCCTGATTGATTTAATTATTGATGTTATTACGATCGCCACCTCGATCCACGCTTCCTCGTCCATGTCCTCCGCCCCCACCATCGCCGACATTGCCCGCACCGCTGGTGTGGGTACGGCCACGGTCGACCGGGTGCTCAACCGCCGTCCGGGCGTCAATGCCGAGACCGTCCAGCGGGTGATGCAGGTGGTCGAGGAACTGGGCGCCCCGCAGCAGCCGGGCCGGCCTCGCCGAGGCGCGAACGCGCGCTTCGCCTTCGTGCTGCCGGCCGACGCCTCGCCCTTCCTCGACCTGGTCGAGCGGCAGATCGCGCAGGCCGCCGGCGATTTCCGGCACGCCCACATCACCGAGATCACGCACCGCCTCGACGCCACCGACCCGGCGCGCTTCGCCGAGGAGCTCGCGCAGGTGAGCGACTGCGAAGGCATCGCCTTGCTGGCGCCCGACCTGCCGCCGATCAAGCGCGCCATCAACGAACTGGTGCGCACGGGAGTCCACGTCGTGACCCTGTTCTCCGACGTCGCGGGCTCCATGCGCGAGACCTGCATCGGCGCCGACAATCGCGCCGCCGGCCGCACCGCCGGCCTGCTGCTGGGACGGATGGCCAACGACAGCCGGCGCGACACCTTGTTGCTGTCGTCGCAGGCGACGCGGCTGTCGGCCGAGATCGAGCGCCGCATCGGCTTCGCCCACGTCATCGAGGAGCGCTTTCCCCGACTGCGCATGGTGCGCACGCCGGACCTGCCGGCCGATGACGACGGCGCCTGCCGCGCGCTGCTCGACGCACTGAAGAACGGCATCGACCCGGCGCGCGTGGCCGGCATCTACAACGTGGGCTCGGGCAGCGCCGGCGTGGCGCGCGCGCTGGCCGAGGCCGGGCTGGCACCGCATGCTGGCGTGGCGGCGCACGACTTCACCGACGAGAACGCCTCGCTGCTGAGCGCCAATGCCCTCTCCTACGTCCTCCACCAGGACATCCATTACTGCGTGTTGACGGCGGCGCGTGTACTGCGCGCGCTGTGCGAGAACGTCCGTGGCGCACTCAACGTGGTGCAGCCGCGCATCGAGATCCTGACGGCCGAAAACCTTCATTGAGCGGACGCCCGGTATGTGCCCCTGAACCCAAACCTTTTGGAGACAGCCCATGAAATCGATGTCCAAGATGCTCCCGGGGGTGATCGCCCTCGCCGCAGCCACCGTGCTCAGCCTGACCGCCGCCGACGTGCGCGCGCAGGACAAGACCATCACCCTGTGCTGGGCCGCCTGGGACCCGGCCAACGCGCTGGTCGAACTCTCGAAGGACTTCAGCACCAAGACCGGCATCAAGATGAAGTTCGAGTTCGTGCCGTGGACCAGCTTCGCCGACCGCATGCTCAACGAGCTCAACTCCAAGGGCAAGCTGTGCGACCTGATCATCGGCGACAGCCAGTGGATCGGCGGCGCGGCCGAGCAGGGCCAGTACGTCAAGCTCAACGAATTCTTCGCCAAGGAAGGCATCAAGATGACGGACTTCGCGCCCGCCACCGTGGTGGGCTACGCCGAGTGGCCGAAGAACACGCCGAACTACTGGGCGCTGCCGGCGATGGCCGACGCGGTCGGCTGGACCTACCGCAAGGACTGGTTCGCCAAGCCCGAACTGCAGGCCGAGTTCAAGAGCAAGTACAACCGCGACCTCGCACCGCCCAAGACCTGGGCCGAGTTCAAGCAGGTCGCGGAATTCTTCCAGGGCCGCATGATCGACGGCAAGAAGGTCTACGGCGCCTACCTGTTCACCGAGCGCGGCTCCGAAGGCATCACGATGGGCGTCACCAACGTGCTCTATCCGATGGGCTTCAAGTACGAGGACCCGAAGAAGCCCTATGCCATGGACGGCTTCGTGAACTCGCCCGACGCGGTGCGCGGCCTCGAGTTCTACAAGGCGCTCTACAAGGGCAGCACGCCGCCCGGCCTGACC
>NZ_JBFUCJ010000170.1:0-9492 GCF_056405295.1 Variovorax sp. P1_H2
TATTTGGAGTCATCATGGAGCTTAAGACTGCCCGCCTTACGGTCCTGATTGATCCGGCTAAGAAACAGGCCTTCGAAACACTTTGTGCACAACAGGACGTGACACCGTCTCAAGTGGTGCGCCGCCTGATTCGTGACTATTTGGCCCATCATGGAGTGAGCTTCGTGCCGAGCGGGGTCCGGACTGACAGCACGAAGGCCCGCGAACGCTGACTTGAGGGCCCAGAAGCAAGTGTGCGGTAGCTGTGCAGGCTGGCCGTACGCGCCACTGCATTTCGTCACGTTCTCAGAGCTTCGACAGGATTTCCATCGCCTTGTTGGCGTCGCCCAGCGAGTCGACCGCGATGTAGGCCACGAACTGTGTGCCGATCACGGACGCCGAGAAGCCGCGAAGATTGATTTCCCCGGCAGCAAGCTTTTGCGTCAACTCCGCGGCGATGCCCGGGCGGTCCGGACCCATGATCCGMACCGAGTGAAGGCTTTGTGTCACGTTGAAGCCCGCCTGTGCCGCCGCACGGATTTCMCGGTCGTTCTGCAGCGGCGTGACGTAGACGACCCCCGTCGCTGGCTTGTCGGGCGTTCGCCTTGCAATGACGAATTGCAGGTCGGCCCCCGCTTCGCGTAGCGCATCCAGCACCTCGGCAAGGCCGCCGGGGCGGTCCTGGATGGTCGCTGCCCATACATCTGTAGGTTCCACGAGAAGATTCATGATTGATCCTCTATTTTCGCTGCCAAGGTGTCGATCAGAGGCCAGGCCACAACCGCCGGGGATCCCGCAGCGCTGACCTTCCTTTCATCGTGGGCAAGCCCAGCCTTCGCGGGCTTCACAATCACTTTAGGAGCCGGTCTCTCGACCGCCTTGCGCTGGATCAAGGCAAGGCAGATGATCGAAGTCCATCGTCGAGAGGGACCCAATGAACGACCTGCATCCCGATCCCGTGCGCCGGAAGCGGCCCCACCCGGCCCGGTTCCCGGCCGCCTGCTTGCTGGTCGCGGCAAGCGTGTTCGGCCCCGTGGCCGGTGCCCAGACACGCGGCGAACTTCTGTACACGACGCACTGCATCGCCTGCCACACGACGCAGGTGCATTGGCGTGACCGCAGGTTGGCGACCGACTGGAACAGCCTGCAGGCGCAGGTGGCACGCTGGCAGGCCGCGGGCGCGCTGAACTGGAGCGAAGAGGACATCGTTGCCGTCACGCGCCACCTCAACGAGCGCTTCTATGGATTCAAGTCGCCCTCGGGCCCACCGGTGGTTCTGATGCCGGGCGGCAGCGCGCGGCCCTGATCGCGACATGAAGAAATGGGCGCAGCCGCATCTCGAGCGCCGCGTCCGACAGCAAGGATCACGCGGATGCGTCGATGGTCTCCGGGTGCCGCCGGACCAGCAGCACCGGCACGGGGCTGGTTCGCACGACGAGATCGGCATCGCTGCCCAGCGCCATGCGACTCAGGCCACGCCGCCCGTGGGTGCCCATGACGATCAGGTCGCATGCGGAAGTCCCGACCTCGTCCACCACGGCGTTGGCGATGCGGCCTTCCGTGACCTCGCGCAGAACCGTGTCGGCCTGTACGCCGGATTTGCCCGCAAGCTTCTGGGCGCCAGCAAGTGTCTGCTGCCCGTACTCGCGCAACTTCTGCAGCGAGGCGTCGAAGCTTTCGAGACTGGACAGCTCCATCAGCATCGGGAAGTCGTCGATGACATACAGCAGACGCAGTCGAGCCTTCTGATCCGCGGCCAGCCGGATGGCTTCGCGCAGGCCTTGTTCGGMGGTCTCGCTGCCGTCGATGGGTACGAGGATGCGTTGGTACATGATTCTTCCTTTCGGGGGCCGCGTCATGAAGCCGCTCGCAGCCGGTCCGACAGCGAGTGCATCGATTCTTCTGCTTCTCGGCGCGAGGTACTTGCGCGAGATCAACGGATCTGTTCGATCGGTGGGTGTGTCGGTTCGGCGGAGCTGTCCCGCTGGACGGCTGACTCAGTGATTTGTGCCAGGGCGGATTCGCTGCCGTGGGGCGTCGCCGACTTGACCTGGCGCAAGCCGGATTGTCCGCGCGCAGGCCAATATCCCGCCATCCGGACTTCCTGACACGAGAAACCATGAAGATTCTTCTTGCCGTCGACGGCAGCGAGTACACGAAGCGAATGATCACCTACCTCGGAGCGCACAAGGATGCGTGGGTGACAGGCCACGCATGGACCGTGTTCTACGCGGTGCTGCCCGTTCCACACCGGGCGGCGGCATTCGCGGGGCCTGACCTGGTCCACACCTACTACGAGGACGATGCCCGGGTGGTGCTCGAGCCCGTGCGTGCGCTGCTGGCCGAGCAGGGCATCGACGCGCAGTTCGCCCACAAGGTGGGCCATCCGGCCGAGGAGATCGCGTCGTACGCCGAGGCGGGCCGGTTCGATCTCCTGATCATGGGCTCGCACGGCGCGGGCGCCCTCAAGAATCTGGTGCTCGGCTCGGTCGCCACGCAGGTGCTGGCGCGGTGCAAGGTCCCGGTCCTGCTGGTGCGCTGACATGACCCGCCACATCATCGCTGACCACGGAACGCTGAGGGCGGTCGGATTTGTCCTCGCAACGCTGCTCGCGACCGTCGTCCTCGTGACTGCTGGGCTTGGCGACGACGACGATGCCCTGCATGTCGGTTGGTTCGAAGTCTCGCAGCCGTCGACGCCGCTCGGCGTCGAGCGCTCGGCCCAGCCAGGCTCGCCTCAAGCTGGCAGATGAAGCGACATGGCCCTTCGAAGGACACAAGACGATGCGCATCCAGTTCCTCGGCGGCACCGGCACCGTCACCGGGTCCAAATATGTTCTTGAGCACGATGGCCGACGTCTTCTGGTCGACTGCGGCCTGTTCCAGGGCCTGAAGCAATTGCGGCTGCGAAACTGGGCGCCGCTGCCGGTCAAGGCGGGCGACATCGATGCGGTGCTGCTGACCCATGCGCACCTGGACCACAGCGGTTTCGTGCCGCGCCTGATCAAGCTGGGCTTCAAGGGGCCGGTCTACTGCACTGCGGGCACGCGCGACCTGTGCGATCTGCTGCTGCCCGACTCGGGCTGGCTTCAAGAAGAAGAGGCCGACTTCGCGAACCGGCACGGCCATTCGAAGCACAAGCCGGCTTTGCCTCTCTACACGCTGGCGGAGGCCCGCGAGGCGCTGCACCGGTTCGAAACCGTGCCATTCGACCAGTTGCATTCACCCTGGCCCGGCTGGTCCTGGCGGTTGAAGCGGGCCGGGCATATTCTCGGCGCAGCCAGCGCGAGAATCGAATGGGACGCCGGCAGTATCCTGTTCTCCGGCGACCTGGGGCGCAGCGACGACCTCGTGATGCGTCCCCCCGAGAGCCCGTCCCCGGCCGATTACGTGGTCATCGAGTCGACCTACGGCGACCGCCTGCATCGCGAAGGCGATGTGTTGGCAGCGCTGGCCGCAGTGGTCAATCGCACCGCCGCCAGGGGCGGGATCCTGGTCGTTCCCGCCTTTGCCGTGGGGCGCGCCCAGACCCTGCTGCACTGCATCCAGCTGCTCAAGGAGGCGCGTCGCATTCCGGACATGCCGGTCTACCTGAACAGCCCGATGGCCATCGACGCGACGCGCATCTATCGCCACCATCTCGATGAGCACCGATTGAGCGTGCAGCAGTGCAATGCGTTGAGCAAGGGGGCGATCATCGTCAACACGGTCGAAGAATCGAAGCGGCTCAACCACCTGGGCTATCCGTCGATCATCGTGTCGGCCAGCGGCATGGCGACCGGCGGGCGCGTGTTGCACCACCTGAAAGCCTACGCCCCGGACGCCAGGAACACCATCCTCTTCGCCGGTTTCCAGGCCGCGGGGACGCGCGGCGCAAGCCTCGTCGCGGGCGCCCCTTCGGTCAAGATCCACGGTGCCTACGTGCCGGTGCGCGCGGAAGTCGCCAACCTGGACATGCTCTCTGCCCATGCCGATCGCGAGCAGCTGCAGGCCTGGCTCGGCGCAATGCCCGCGCCCCCGCGGCGCGTGTTCGTCACGCATGGCGAACCGGTCGCGGCCGATGCGCTGCGGCTGGCGATCGAGGAGCGGCACGCGTGGCCGGTGACGGTGCCCGACTATCTCGAGTCGCGGGCGCTCTGACGCGGCGCGCGCCATGGCCCCCGATCGACTGCCCGCCCGCCGCGCCGGCATCGACACCTACCAGCAGCCGGTGGTGTACCTGCGCAGCGACTGCCCCGTGTGCCGCGCCGAAGGCTTCGAGGCCCAGGCCCAGGTCGAGGTGATCTCGGGCGGCCGGCATCTGTTGGCCATCCTTCATCACGTCAACCACGATTGGCTGCGGCGCGACGAGATTGCCTTCTCGGACGCGGCCTGGGCCCTGCTCGGCGCCGCGGAGGGTGACGAGGTCGAGGTGCGTCATCCGCCCGTGCTGGCGTCGCTGGCGCACCTGCGCACCAAGGTGCACGGCGGCCGGCTCGGCTATCCGGCCCTGCGGGCACTGATGGAGGACGTGAGCCGCGGACGCCTGCCCGACATCCACCTGGCCTCCCTCGTCACCCTGTGCGCGGGCCCGGGGCTGGACTTCGACGAGACAGTGGCTTTGACCCGGGCGATGGTCGACGTCGGCGAGCGCGTGACATGGGCCGCGACGCCCGTCGTCGACAAGCACTGCATCGGCGGCCTGCCCGGCAACCGGACCACGCTGCTGGTGGTGCCGATCGTGGCGTCGTGCGGGCTGACGATGCCCAAGACCTCCTCGCGAGCCATCACCTCGGCGGCGGGCACTGCCGATGCCATGGAGACGTTGGCGCCCGTAGCCCTGGACCTTCCCGCCATGCGCCGCGTGGTCGAGCGCGAGGGCGGCTGCATCGTCTGGGGCGGCCATACTCGCATCAGTCCGGCCGACGACATGCTGATCCGCGTCGAACGGCCGCTGAGCCTCGACAGCGAAGGCCTGCTGGTGGCTTCCATTCTGTCCAAGAAGGCCGCCGTCGGATCCCAGTGCGTGCTGATCGACCTGCCCGTTGGCCCGCAGACCAAGGTCCGCAGCGCGGCCGCGGCCGAGGCGATGTCACGGAGCCTTGTGGCGGTCGGCGCGGCGCTGGGCCTGCAGGTGCGTACGATCTTCACCGACGGGAGCCAGCCGGTGGGCCGCGGCCTGGGTCCGGCGCTGGAGGCGATGGACGTCATGGCCGTACTTGAAAGACGGCCCGATGCACCGCCCGACCTGCGAGAGCGGGCGCTGCTGCTCGCGGGCGGAGTCCTGGAGATGGCAGGAAAGGCCGCCGGGGGTTCGGGCGCGGATCTGGCGCGCAAGGTGCTGGACGACGGCGGCGCGCTGGCGAAGTTCATCGCGATCTGCGAAGCGCAGGGCGGCATGCGCGTACCGCCCAGGGCGGCCCACTCCCACAGCGTGACGGCGCCTGCGAGCGGTGTCGTCGCGGGCATCGACACTCGCCTGATCGCCAGGGCGGCCAAGCTGGCCGGCGCGCCGCGGGACCTTGCGGCCGGCGCGGTGATGCACCTGCGCTTGGGCGAGCGCGTCGAGCGGGGGCAGCCGCTTTTCACGCTCCATGCACAGAGTGCGGGGGCGCTGCGATACGCATTGGACTTCGTGTACTCGCAGTTGCCGGTGGTACGTACGGCGGATCCCGACGATCGCGGCTGATGGCTGGCCGCTGGTTTCATTCAGCTCTCCAGCTTGCTCGCGCGCAATCGAAGAGAGTTGGCGATGACACTCACCGAAGACAGCGCCATGGCGGCTGCAGCCACGACCGGCGAGAGCAGGATGCCGAAGAAGGGATAGAGCACGCCGGCCGCAACCGGAATGCCGAGCACGTTGTAGCCAAAGGCGAACCAGAGGTTCAGGCGGATGTTGCCCATCGTCGCCCGCGACAACTGGCGCGCCTTCACGATACCCATGAGGTCTCCGTGCAGCAGCGTCACGCCCGAGCTCTCCATCGCCACATCGGTCCCGGTGCCCATGGCGATGCCCACGTCCGCCGCAGCCAGTGCCGGCGCATCGTTGACGCCGTCTCCTGCCATGGCGACGACGCGGCCTTCGGCCTTCAACCGCTGCACCACCGAGGCCTTGTCCTCCGGAAGCACCTCGGCGACGACCTCGTCGATGCCCAGCTCCCGACCGACCGCCTGCGCCGTCGTCTTCCCGTCGCCGGTGAGCATGACCACGCGGATCTTGGCCTGACGCAGCGCGGCGATGGCTTGGGCGGTGCTCGCCTTGATGGGGTCCGCGATGCCGACGAATCCGGCCAGGCGGCCATCGATGCCGACGAAGATGACGGTGGCGGCCTTGGCACTGACGGCCTCGGCTGCCGCGGTGAGCGTGTCGACCTCCATGCCGTTCTCCGCCAGGAGCTTCGCGCCGCCGCAGACGATGCGGGCGCCATCGACGACGCCGACCACGCCCTTGCCGACGGGCGAGTCGAAATCGGTCACTGCCGACAGCGGCAGATTCCGCTCGAGCGCGTCAGCGACGATGGCGGCCGCCAGGGGATGCTCGCTGGCTCGCTCCACGCTGGCCAGCTTCTGAAGAACATCGCCGGCATCGAAGCCCTCGACCGGCTGGACCGTCACGACCTTGGGGCGACCCTCGGTCAATGTGCCTGTCTTGTCGACCACCAGCGTGTCGACCTTCTCCATCCGTTCCAGCGCTTCGGCATCCCGAATGAGCACGCCGCTCTGCGCACCGCGCCCGACGCCGACCATGATGGACATCGGCGTCGCCAGGCCCAGCGCGCAGGGACAGGCGATGATCAGCACCGCGACCGCCGCGATGAGCGCATACGAGAACGCCGGGCTGGGCCCCCACACGAACCAGGCGACGAAGGCGAGCGCCGCCACGGCAATGACCACCGGCACGAACCACCCCGCCACCTGGTCCGCCATGCGTTGAATCGGCGCGCGGCTGCGCTGGGCGGCGGCCACCATGTGGACGATCTGCGAGAGCAGGGTGTCGGCGCCGACTTTCTCGGCCCGCATCACGAAGCCGCCGGTCTGGTTGAGCGTGCCCGCAGTGACCTTCGAGCCCGGCGCCTTGGCCACCGGCATCGGCTCTCCGGTGACCATCGATTCGTCGACGGTTCCCTTGCCGTCGATCAGTTGGCCGTCGACCGGCACTTTTTCGCCGGGACGCACGCGCAGCGATTCGCCCACCTGCACGGTGTCCAACGGAACGCGCTCGTCGGTCCCGTCGGACTTCACGCGGACCGCCTCCTTCGGGGCCAGGTCGAGCAGTGCGCGTATCGCACCCGAAGTCTTTTCCCGGGCCCGTAGTTCAAGCACCTGGCCGAGGAGCACCAGCACGGTGATGACCGCGGCGGCCTCGAAGTAGATGGCGACCGCGCCGTCGTGGGCCTGGAATTCGGCCGGAAAGACCTGCGGCATGACCGTTCCCACGATGCTGTAGACCCAGGCGACGCCGGTGCCCAACGCGATGAGGCTGAACATGTTGAGGCTGCGGTTCTTGACTGACGTCCATGCCCGCACGAAGAAAGGCCAGCCCGCCCAGAGCACCACGGGTGTTCCGAACAGGAGTTGCACCCAGTTCGAGGTCTGTTGCCCGATGAGGTGATGGATGTCGACCAGGTGTCCACCCATCTCCAGCGCAAAGACCGGAATGGTCAGCGCGAGGCCGACCCAGAAGCGTCGCGTCATGTCGCGCAGCTCCGGGCTGTCGCCGGTCTCCGTCGTAGCCACGACTGGCTCGAGCGCCATGCCGCAGATGGGACAGTTCCCCGGACCCATCTGCCGCACCTGCGGGTGCATGGGGCAGGTGTACTCGATGTCCTTTGAGTCCGCCCTCGGAGAATTCTTCGACGAGGAAAGCGCGTGGCCGGCGTGCGCGCCATGGTCATGAGGACCGTGATCGGTCATATGCTCGGGCATCTTGGCCGCGTCAAGCTTGGACGAGGTGTCGGACGTCATTGGCATTCTTCTTTCCAGCAATGATGATGCCGCAGTCTCTACCTTCCCACGAAAGGAAGGTCAAGGGGCCTACGCTTCGCTTCCTTCAGTTTTGAGGCTGGACGACGAGCAAGTAGGCGACCCACCAGAGGGTCGCCAACAATAGGGCCCAGCAAGCCCAGAACAGCGTACGGTCCCACCATTGCGGTTCGCGACCCCCAGCCTCGAGCCGATACTTGAGCGTCATCCCCGCGCCATGGAGGATCACACCGGCACCCAGCAGCGGCAATGCGTGCCGCTGCATTAGCAAGGGCGCAAGCAACCCCAGTCCCGCTCCGAGGACGATGGCACCGACCCCTGACAACAGCTCGGCGCTCTTGACGAGAGCCGAGCGTCTAAGCATGCCGATGGCGACCACCGCCCCAGACGGGAATGAAGCGAGGCGTCACGGCGGCGTAGGCACGCCAAGCCTCCCCGAACTCGCGCTCCGAATCGTGTTCCTCGGAAATGGCGAGCCGGACGTACATGAACACCAGCACCGGGAACATCGCCAGGGTCAGCAGCGTCGGCCACTGCAGCAGGAAGCCGAACATGATGAGCACGAACGCGACGTACTGCGGGTGGCGAATGCTGCGATACGGGCCGGTTGTCGCCATTTCGTGGCGGCGCTGTGCGTGATACAGAACATGCCATGCCTTTGACAACAGAACGAAGCCGGCAAAGATGGCAACAAAGCTCAGGATGTGCAGTACCCCCGCGTGCGGATTTCCGTGCTGGCCGGTAAAGAGCCACCACAGATGCCCGGCCTCGTGCCCGAACAGGTTCACACCCGGGAACCTGGCACCGAGCCAGCCGGACAACAGAAAAATCGTCAGAGGGAAGCCATACATCTCTGCGAACAGGGCCACCATGAATGCGGAGTAGGCGCCAAAACTCCTCCAGTCCCGCAGCGTAGCCGGCTTGAAGAAGCTGTAAGCGAACCCGATGAAGATGATGGAGTTCAGGAGCGCCAGGCTCCACAAGCCGTAGTCATTGCTCGCGCTGTTCATGGTCGCCTCGCGACGGGTCGTTTCCGGACTGCCTTCCACCGTGACGGTGCCCGTGGTGCATGAAAACATGCATCAGCGGGCAAGCAAGAACGAGAAGGAATGGAAGCCATCCAAGCAGATGCGCCCTGTGCTCGGCAAGAAGGAAGAAGCCGCCGACGAGAGCGACGACAAGCAAACCGACTCCACCGGGTGAGCGCCAGAAACTTGGCTCATGGCCTTGCGTATCCATCTCAATGCTCCCCGACAGATGTGGCTACTTGGCGGCAGGAGGCATTGCCGCCTCGCGGTCCACCATCATCTGCATCATCATTTCCATCATGTCCATGCGCTGCATCATGTTCTTCTGCATGGACGGGCCACCGGGCATCGAGGACATGCCCCCGCCCTGCATCGGCATGCCGCCACCCTTTTGGCTCATCATCGGCATGCCACCGCCCATCTGTCCCATCATGGCCATGCCGTCCTGCATCACCTTCATGTGGTCCTTCATCAACGCAGCGCGCTCTGACGGGGTTTTGGCGGCCATCATCTTCTGATGCAT
>NZ_JBFUCJ010000171.1:0-9367 GCF_056405295.1 Variovorax sp. P1_H2
GAGGTCTTCCTCGTGATGACCTACACCGTGCTCGGCTACATGCCGACCATCCTGAGCCTCTGCCTGTTCATCGCGATCGTCGGCACCTTGTCGCGGATGTACCGCGACAGCGAGATGGTGATCTGGTTCTCGAGCGGACGCGGCCTGGCCGACTTCCTCCGGCCGCTGTTCCGATTCGCCTGGCCGATCCTGTTGCTGATCGGCGTGTTCTCGCTGGTCGGCTGGCCCTGGGCCAATTCGCAGACCCAGAACATGCGCGAGCGCTACGAACGCCGCAGCGACATCGAGCGCGTCGCGCCCGGTGAATTCCGCGAATCGGCCGGCCGGCTGCGGGTGTTCTTCATCGACAAGGATGCACCCGACAGCGCCACCGCGAGCAACGTGTTCATCTCCTCGGTCGAGCGCAACCTGCGCATCGTGACCTCGGCCCGCAGCGGCCGGATGGAAGACCTGAACGGCGTCCGCTACCTGATGCTGAGCAATGGCCAGCGCATCGAGGAGCCGCTGCAGCCGACCGGCATCAAGGTCAGCGAGTTCGAGACCTATGGCGCCCGCATCGGCGGCCGTCCGTCCGACCCCCTGGACGCGACGCCGGTGCGGGCCCGGCCCACGCTGACCCTGCTGCGCGACCCGATCCCCGTCAACCGCGCCGAGCTCGCCTGGCGCCTCGGCCTGCTGCTCGCAGGGGCCAACTTCGTGCTGCTCGCGCTGACGCTGTCGAGCGTGAATCCACGGGTCGGCCGCAGCGGCAACCTGGTGTTCGCGCTGTTCGCCTTCATCCTCTACTTCAACCTGCTCAACCTGGGCCAAAGCTGGATCAGCGCCGGCCGCTACTCCATGGGCGGCTTCATGGTCACGCTGCACGGCGGCGTGCTGCTGCTCGGCCTGCTCTGGCTCGCGAAGCGGCATTTCAACTGGGGCTTCCGGGCGCATTTCGCCCGTGCACGGCCCGAAAGCACCTCCGTCTCGTGAATACCATCCGCCGCCTGATCTACGCGGAGGTGGTGAAGGCCGTGGCCTTCGTCACCCTGGGCTTCCTGAGCCTGTTCTTCTTCTTCGACTTCGTCGACGAACTGCAGGCGATCGCCAACCCCGGCTCGCTCGGCTACGGCGCGCCCCAGGCGCTGCTGTACGTGGCGCTGCTGATTCCCAGCCACCTCTACGAGCTGCTGCCGATCACGGTGCTGATCGGCACCATCTTCGTGATGGCGCGGCTGGCGCAGAGTTCCGAATTCACGATCCTGCGAACCAGCGGCCTCGGCCCATGGCGCGCCCTGCGCACCCTGCTGCTGCTCGGGGTCGGCTTCGTGGTGCTGACCTTCGCGATCGGCGACTACCTCGCGCCCGCCTCGGACCGCACGGCCCAGTTGCTCAAGGCCCGCTACCAGGGGTCCCTGTCGCTGATCGGCAATACCGGTGCCTGGCTCAAGGAGCGCCAGGGCGAATCGTCCTTCGCAGTCAACGTGGCGTCGATGGGGCGCAACGGTATCCTGAAGGATCCCCGGATCCTCGAATTCGATGGCCAGGGCTTCCTGGTCGCACAGACCTCGGCGCCCGCGGCCAGCGTCGATCGCGGCCACTGGACGCTGGTCAATGCCGAGCGCCAGCAGTACGAGACCCGCGGCCCCGGCGCCCCGCGCATCGTCAACACCGCCGTTCCGGTGCTCGAGTGGCCGACCTCGCTGAGCAGCGAGATGGTATCGGTCGCGCTGCTGCGCCCGGACCGCATGCGCACCCTCGACCTGTTCGACTACATTCGCCATCTCGAGGCCAATGGACAGACCGCGCAGCGCTATGAAATCGAGTTCTGGCGCAAGGTGTTCTATCCGCTGTCCTGCCTGGTGATGATCGTCCTGGCCCTGCCCTTCGCGTACCTGCATTTCCGGCAGTCGGGCATCGCCACCTACGTCTTCGGCGGCGTCATGATCRGCATCAGCTTCTTCCTGCTGAACAACGTCTTCGGCTACCTCGGCAACCTGGGCAACTGGTGGCCGTGGATCACGGCGGCGGCGCCCGGACTGATCTACTCCGTGATGTCGCTGGGCGCCTTCAGCTGGCTGGTGCTGAGGCGGTAGCGCGGATGCAGGCCATGCAAGCACCCCTGGGGATCGTGCTGTTCGCCCACGGATCGCGTGACGAACGCTGGCGGGCGCCGGTCGAGGCGGTGGCGCGTCAGGTCGCTGCGCTGGATCCGACCGCGCGGGTGGCCTGCGCCTACCTCGAACTGGTCGCCCCCGACCTGCGCGGCGCCGCGCTGGCCTTGATCGCCGCCGGCGCGCGGACCGTGCGGATCGTGCCGCTGTTCCTGGGCATGGGCAGGCACGTGCGCGACGACCTGCCGGCGCTGGTCGACGAACTTCGCGCCCTGCGCCCGGACGTCGAGTTCTCGTTGCGCGCCGCAGTCGGCGAAGACCCCGAAGTGATTGCGCTGCTGGCTCGAAAGGCGCTCGAAATCTGAACTTGTGGAAATATTCATAGACTGAGAAGGCATAATGAATCCGAAAATGATACGGAATCCGTTATGAATCTCCACCAGTTCAAGTTCGTTCAGGAAGCCGTCCGGCGCAACCTGAACCTGACCGAAGCTGCCAAGGCGCTCCATACCTCGCAGCCGGGCGTCTCGAAGGCCATCATCGAACTCGAGGAAGAGCTCGGCGTCGAGATCTTCGCCCGCCACGGCAAACGCCTGAAGCGGGTCACCGAGCCCGGCCAGCACGTGCTCGCCAGCATCGAGCTCATCATGCGCGAGGTCGGCAACCTCAAGCGCATCGGCGAGCAGTTCAGCGCCCAGGACAGCGGCACGCTGTCGATCGCCACCACCCACACCCAGGCGCGCTACGTGCTGCCGGTGCCGGTGGCCAAGCTGCGCGAGGCCTATCCGAAGGTCAACGTGAGCCTGCACCAGGGCTCGCCCGACCAGGTGGCGCGGATGGTGATCGACGAGATCGCCGAGATCGGCATCGCCACCGAATCGCTGTCCGACTACACCGAGCTCGTGACGATGCCGTGCTATGAGTGGCAGCACGTGCTGGTGCTGCCGCAGGGGCATCCGCTGGCGGACAAGGAGCGCATCTCGCTCGAGGACTTGGCGAACGAGCCGATCATCACCTACCACCCCTCGTTCACCGGGCGCACGCGCATCGACCATGCCTTCGCGCAGAAGAAACTGACCCCGCGCATCGCGCTCGAGGCGATCGATTCGGACGTCATCAAGACCTACGTGCGGCTCGGCCTGGGCGTCGGCATCGTGGCCGAAATGGCGGTGCGGGACGACTCCAACGCCGACCTGGTGGTGCGGCCGATGGGCCACATCTTCGGCGTCAACATCGCCCGCGTGGCCTTCAAGCGCAGCGCCTACCTGCGCAACTTCGTCTTCAAATTCGCCGAGCTGCTCTCCGACCGGCTCGATCGCAACCTGATCGCCAAGGCCTTGAGCGGTCAACACCAGGACTACGAACTGTGAGCCGAGCGACCGTCCGCACCCCCGCCCTGCAAAGCAAGCTGCCCGCCGTGGGCACCACGATCTTCACCGTGATGTCGGCGCTCGCCGCCGAGAAGCAGGCAGTGAATCTCGGCCAGGGCTTCCCCGACTTCAACTGCGACCCGCAGCTGCTACAGGCCGTGACCGATGCGATGGCGGCGGGCCACAACCAGTACCCGCCGATGCCCGGCATCGCGCCGCTGCGCGAGGCGATCGCCGCCAAGATCGAGACGCTGTACGGCCACCGCTACGACGCGCAGAGCGAGATCACCGTGACCGCCGGCGCCACCCAGGCCATCATCACGGCGATCCTGGCGGTGGTGCGCCCGGGCGACGAGGTGATCGTGCTCGAGCCCTGCTACGACAGCTACGTGCCGAACATCGACCTGGCCGGCGGCACCGTGGTGCGCGTGCCGCTCACGCCCGGCAGCTTCCGCCCCGACTTCGCGAAGATCGCCGCCGCATTGTCGCCCCGCACCCGGGCCATCATCGTCAACACGCCGCACAACCCGAGCGCCACGGTCTGGACCGAAGCCGAGATGCGGCAGCTCGAGGACCTGCTGGCGCCGACCGACGTGCTGGTGATCAGCGACGAAGTCTACGAGCACATGGTCTACGACGGCGCCCGCCACCAGAGCGCCGCCCGCTTTCCGGGTCTGGCCGCGCGCAGCTTCATCGTCAGCAGCTTTGGCAAGACCTATCACGTGACGGGCTGGAAGGTCGGCTACGTGGCAGCGCCAGCCACGCTCAGCGCCGAGTTCCGCAAGGTGCACCAGTTCAACGTCTTCACGGTCAACACCCCGATGCAGTACGCGCTGGCCCGCTACATGGCCGATCCGGCGCCCTATCTGGAACTGCCGGCCTTCTATCAGCGCAAGCGCGACCTGTTCGCCGCCGGGCTGGCAAAGACCCGCTTCAAGCTGCTGCCCAGCGCCGGCACCTACTTCCAGTGCGTCGACATCGGCGAGGTCAGCGAACTCGGCGAATCGGATTTCTGCCAATGGCTCACGCGCGAGATCGGGGTCGCCGCGATCCCGCTGTCGGCCTTCTACGGCGATGGTTTCGACCAGCGCGTGGTTCGCTTCTGCTTCGCCAAGAAGGACGAAACCCTGCAGACCGCGATCGAGCGGCTGGCGCGGCTCTGACAGCTAGCCTTCGCCCCGACGCACGCGCGGCGCCATCGCGCTGCCATCGGGCGACAGTGCCGGCCGCAAGTGCCGCCTCTGCGAGTAGAGGTCGAGCACCTTGTACATCAGGGCCGAGAAAACGACAGCTGCCGCGAAGTACAGCAGCGGCGACGAGAATCCGGCCCGCTTGACGAAGAAGTAGACCGGGATGTGGACCAGGTACAACGGATAGGAAATGTCACCCAGGGTCCGGAGCCAGGCCGACGCAGGCGCCCTCTTCTCCTTGACCGTCAGCAAGCGGAAGAAAGACCACAGCACCAGGATCAGGGTGCATGCCTGCAAGGCGAAGCCCGGCAGATCGGCAAGAAAAAAGCCTGCGACTTCGCCGTGCTTCCAGCGCGACGCGAACTGGATCGCCGCTGACAGCAGGATGTGCGCCGAAAAGATCAGCCCGACCTCCATCAGGATCGGTTTGGGCTGCTGGCCGTTTCTCGCCAACCRCAAGCCGGCCACCCAGATGAACGAAAGCAGCAGCAAGTTCAAGCCGAAGCCGAGTCCCGAGTAGTAGTTCCAGTGGAACRGGGTCCGGCCGCAGGTGTAGACGACGAAAGCACCAAACGACAGCCAGACCAGCTTCTTCAGGTTCGCGTCGTGGATCAGGAAAAGCAACGGTGTCAGGCAATACAACCAGAACTCGAGCGCGAGGCTCCAGGCCGGACCGACGAACGACGTCGCGGTGACGATCTGGTTCAGGAACAGCACATTGGCCAGGACCACCCAAACCGAGGGCAAGTTCGACTGGTCCAGCATGAAGACCAGGTAGACCAGCGCGATGCTCGCCAGGTAGACGGGATAGATGCGCTTGATCCGGCGCCACACGAAGCCGTCGGGCTGCTTCATGTAAGAGGCGCCGATCGAGTAGCCGCTGATCAACAGGAAGCCCAGGATGGCCTCGAAGGCCCCAAACCTCGGGATGACGCTCCAGCCCCCGATCGGGATGAAATCAGGCAGATGATTGACCGCCACGATCGACGCCAGCAGGAATCTGAGCCCGGCGAGCAGGCTCCACTTTTCTATGAGCGGCAGTTGCATCACGTCTTCCTGGATGACAGGGTCGGGGTCAAGGCGCAGTCCCGGCGCTTGAGGCGAGTGGGCCGATCGTAACTTAAGTGCTACTTTTGTATGTGAAAAAGAAGGGATTCCGACACTGAATTACAAACCCAATTGCGCCCACAGCTTGTCCAGGCGCTTCACGCTGACCGGCTGCGGCGTGCGCAGCTCCTGGGCGAAGAAGCTCACGCGCAGTTCCTCCAGCAGCCAGCGGAACTCGCTCATGCGCTCGTCGGCCGCGCCCTTGCGCTCTGCCAGCAGTCGCCAGTAGCGCTGCTCCTGGGGCCGCAATTCCGCCAGCCGCTGCGCATCGCGCGCGGCGTCGGCGCGCAGCTTGTCGAGCCGCAGGGTGATCGCCTTCAGGTAGCGCGCAAAGTGCTGCAGCCGAGGCCACGGCGTGTCGGCGATGAAGCGCTTGCCCATCAGTCGCTGCAATTGCTGCGCGGCATCGGCGGTGGCGTCGGGCTGCACCTTGGTGTCCTTGATCTTGCGCACCGCCAGCCCGTACTCGACCAGGATCACGCCGGCCAGCCGGGCGATCTCGTTGGCGATCAGCGTGAGGCGGCCGCGGCCCTCGTCCAGCCGGCGCTTGAAGGCGAACTCGTCTGTCGGCAAAGGCTCCTGCAGAAAGGCCCGGTCGATCGCCACCTCGATGATCTGTGCCCGGAGTTCCTCGGCGGTGCCCAGCGGCATGTAGGTGACCGCCATCTTCTGCAGATCGGGAATGTTCTTCTCCAGGTACTTCAGTGCGTCCTTGAGCTGCAGCGCGAACAGCCGCCGCAGGCCGGCCCGGTGCTTTGCCGCGGCCACGGCGGGCTCGTCGAAGACTTCGATGGTGACCGCATCGGCGCCGTCGACCAGCGCCGGAAATCCGATCAGCGATTGCGCGCCGCGCCGCACTTCCATCAACTCGGGCAGTTCGCCGARGCTCCAGGTGGCATAGCGCTGGCCGGCCGGCAAGGCCGGTGCCGCCGGCGACTCGAAGGCGGCACCGGCGGCGGCGGGTTGCTCCCGGGCACCGGCCGCCGCCGGCGCCGGCTCGGCGGACGCCCGCACATTGAGCCCGGCCAGCGCCTGGAACGCGCCGCGGGCCTGCGCCCCCAGTTCGGACTTCAGGGCGCCGAGGTTGCGGCCCATCCCGAGCTGCCGGCCATGTTCGTCGACCACCCGCAGGTTCATGAAGAGATGCGGCGGCAGCATGTCGAGCTTGAAGTCGGCACGCTTGACGTCGAGGCTGGTCTGGTCGCGCACCCGCTTCAGCAGCGCATCGGTCAGCGATCCGTGGCCGAAGACCTCGGGCGCACCCAGTTCCTCGGCCAGCCGCGCGGCCGACTCGGGCAGCGGCACCAGGCGGGCGCGCGGCTTCTGCGGCAGGCTCTTCAGCAGGGCCTGGATCTTGTCCTTCAGCATCCCGGTGACCAGCCATTCGCAGCGCTCGTCGCTGACCTGGTTCAGCACGAACAGCGGCACGCTGACCGTGAGCCCGTCCTTGGCGTCGCCCGGCGCGTGCAGGTAGGTCGCGGCGCAGTCGACGCCACCCAGCCGCAGGGTCGGCGGAAAAGACTGGGTCGTGATGCCGGCGGCCTGGTGCCGCATCAGCTCGTCGCGCGTCAGGTAGAGCAGCCGCGGCTGTTCGCGAGACTGGCTGCGATACCAGTTCTCGAACGTCAGGCCGCTCGACACGTCGGGCGGCAGCTGGGCATCGTAGAAGGCGTAGATCAGCGCGTCGTCGACCAGCACGTCCTGGCGGCGCGACTTGTGCTCCAGGCCCTCGACCTCTCGCACCAGCTTGCGATTGGCCGCGAGAAAGGGCAGCTTGCTTTCCCACTGCCCGCCGACCAGCGCCTCGCGGATGAAGATCTCGCGCGCCGCGACCGGATCGACCTTGCTGAAGTCGACCCGGCGCCCGCTGTACACCACCAGCCCGTACAGCGTGGCGCGCTCCAGCGCCGCGACCTGGGCGCCCTTCTTTTCCCAGTGCGGATCGAGCAGCTGCTTCTTCAGCAGATGGCCCGCCACCTGTTCGAGCCACTGGGGCTCGATGTTGGCGATGCCGCGGCCGAACAGGCGCGTCGTCTCGACCAGTTCGGAGGCGACGATCCAGCGGCCCGGCTTCTTCTTCAGGTGGGCGCCCGGATGGCGGTAGAACTTGATGCCGCGCGCACCCAGGTAGGCCTCGTCGTCCTCGAGCTTCCAGCCGATGTTGCCGAGCAGCCCCGAGAGCATCGACAGGTGCAGCGGCTCGTAGCCGGCCGGCTGCGTGTTGATGCGCCACTTGTGCTCGGTCACCACGGTGAGCAGCTGCGAATGGATGTCGCGCCACTCGCGCACGCGGCGGATGTTGATGAAGTTCTGGCGCAGCAGCTGCTCGTACTGCCGGTTCGAGAGCTTGTGCGTGTCGCCATGGCCGCCGCGCGCATCGAGGATCCACTTCCACAGGCGCAGGTAGCCGCTGAACTCGCTCTTCTCGTCGTCGAACTTCGAATGCGCCTGGTCGGCCTGCTGCTGCATCTCCATCGGCCGGTCGCGCACGTCCTGCACCGACAAGGCGCTGGCGATCACCAGCACTTCCTCCAGCGCACCGCGCGAGCGGGCCTCGACGATCATCCGCGCCACCCGCGGATCGAGCGGCAGCCGGGCCAGCTCCGCGCCCATCGGCGTCAGCTCGTTGGCGTCGTCGACCGCGCCGAGTTCGTTCAGCAGCTGGTAGCCGTCGGCGATTGCGCGCCGCTGCGGCGCTTCCAGGAACGGAAAGCGCTCGACGTCGCCGAGGTGCAGCGACTTCATGCGCAGGATCACGCCGGCCAGCGAGGAGCGCAGGATTTCCGGGTCGGTGAAAGGCGGACGCCCTTCGAAGTCCTTCTCGTCGTAGAGCCGGATGCAGATGCCGTTGGCGACCCGGCCACAGCGGCCCGCGCGCTGGTTGGCCGCCGCCTGGCTGATCGGCTCCACCAGCAACTGCTCGACCTTGCTGCGGAACGAATAGCGCTTTACCCGCGCCGTGCCGCTGTCGATCACGTAGCGGATGCCCGGCACGGTCAGCGAGGTCTCGGCGACGTTGGTGGCCAGCACGATGCGCCGGCCGCTGTGGCTGTCGAAAATGCGGTCCTGCTCGGCCTGCGACAGCCGGGCGAACAACGGCAGCACCTCGGCGCTGCGCATCAGCGGCTGGTGGCTCAGGTGGCGGCGCAGATGGTCGGCCGCCTCGCGGATCTCGCGCTCGCCGGGCAGGAAGACCAGGATATCGCCGGCGTTGTGCGGGTCGCGCCAGAGTTCGTCGACGCCATCGGCGATGGCGTCGTTGAGGTCGTGGTCGCGCGACTCCTCGAACGGGCGGTAGCGCTGCTCGACCGGAAAGGTGCGCCCCGAGACCATGATCACCGGCGCCGGAATCATGGGCCCCCACGCTCCGCGCTGCACGTCGTCGCCGCCCCCCGAGGGGGCCGCGCCCGCCTTGGGGCGGCCCGGCGCCGGGCGAGCGGAAGCGAAGTGCTTCGCGAACCGGTCCGCATCGATGGTGGCCGACGTCACGATCACCTTCAGGTCCGGCCGCCGCGGCAGGATCTCGCGCAGGTAGCCCAGCAGGAAGTCGATATTGAGCGAGCGCTCGTGGGCCTCGTCGATGATGATCGTGTCGTAGGCCTGGAGC
>NZ_JBFUCJ010000172.1:0-8850 GCF_056405295.1 Variovorax sp. P1_H2
GTGCCTCGCAGAGCGAGTTAGTCTCGTCCTAGAGGTTCGAGCGGATCGTCGCCTGCGATCAGGTCAGCAGACTCGCGACAGCCGAGCCGAGCCGAGAAGGACAAGCGTCAAGCAAGCGCGCATCCGTGCTGCCACAGAGTCGTCATCAAGAACACCAAGAGCGCGGCCGCATTTGCATCGACCTGTCGAGCTTGGTCGACGACCCCGCACGCACCGCACCGCGCGCGCTCACATCCCCAGCTGGGTCAGCAGCTGCCGCGCAGGCCAGTGCTCGCGGCGGGCCGGCCAGGCCTCCACCAGTTCGACCATCCGTGCGTTGAGCGGCGCCTGCATGCCGTGGCTCTGCGCCAGCCGCACCACCTCGCCACTGAGCACGTCGATCTCGGTCTTGCGCCCGAGCGCCAGGTCGTCGGCCATGCTCGAGCGCGCCTTGGCATCGATGCGCAGCATGCGCGCCGCGACCAGCCGGAACAGCGGGGTCGGCAACCGCAGGATCGGCGGGATCCGCGCTGGCGGCACCGCACCGAGCTGGGCCGGCGCGATGCCGGCCCGCTCGAGCACGGCCAGCGCCTCGTCGATCAGCGCCGCGAAGCAGCGCCGGTAGCCGCGCTGCAGCAGCTCGTCGCGCAGCGGCAGCCCCGACAGCGCATTGACCGGGTTGTTGAGATTGAACAGCAGCTTGCCCCACTGCAACGGCAGCAGGTCGGCGTGGAGATCGACCGGAACGCCGGCGCGCTCGAACACCGACACCCAGGGCCGCAGCGCCGGATCGTCCTCGGCCGCCAACCGGCCTTCCGTGCCTCGATGGAAGGCGCCCGGGCCGATTTCGGCGACGTTGTAGGGCACCATGGCCGGCAGCACGTGCAGGCCCGGGCCGGCCTCGGCGGCGACCCGCGCGTTGGCCACGCCGTTCTGCAACGACAGCACGGTGGTGCCGGCCGGTAGCATGGCGGCGAGTTCGGCCGCGGCTTCGGCGGTCGCGCCGCTCTTCACGGTCAGCAGCACCAGGGCCGGCCGGATGTCGGACGGGACGCGTTCGTGGAGATGCAACTCGCTCGGCGACACGTGGCTGCGCCGGCCTTCGAGATCGGTCAGCGTGATGCCGTGCAGCGCCAGCGCGCCCAGCACGCGCGGCCGGCCGACGAAGCCGACGCGCACGCCCGCCGCCGCCAGGCTGCCGCCGATAAAGGAGCCGATGGTGCCGGCCCCCATCACAAGGATGTCGACCGCCACGTCGTCCGCCACGGCTAGACCCGTTCGGCGACCCAGCCCTGCACCGACTTCAGCGCCGCCGGCACGGCCGCCGCATCGGTGCCGCCGGCCATCGCCATGTCGGCCTTGCCGCCGCCCTTGCCGCCGACCTGCTGGGCCACGAAGTTGACCAGTTCGCCGGCCTTGACGCGGCCCATGGTGTCGGCCGTGACGCCGGCCGCGATCTGCACCTTGCCGCCATCGACGGCGGCCAGCACGATGGCCGCGGTCTTGAGCTTGTCCTTGAGCTTGTCCATGGTCTCGCGCAAGGTCTTGGCGTCGGCGCCGTCGAGCTTGGCCGCCAGCACCTTGACCCCCTTGACATCGACCGCCTGCGCCAGCAACTCGTCGCCCTTGGACGATGCCAGCTTGCCCTTGAGCGAGCCGACTTCGCGCTCCAGCGCCCTCACCTGGTCGAGCACCTGCGCGAGCCGGCCCTGCAGCTCGGAGGCCGGCGTCTTGAGCGTCGCGGCCACGCTGTGCACAGTGGCCTCGAGCTGCTGCAGATAGGCCAGCGCGTTGGCGCCGGTCACGGCCTCGATGCGGCGCACCCCCGCGGCCACGCCGCCTTCGCTGGTGATCTTGAAGAGCCCGATGTCGCCGGTGCGCGAAACGTGCGTGCCGCCGCAAAGCTCGCGGCTGGTGCCGATGTCGAGCACGCGAACCGTCTCGCCGTACTTCTCGCCGAACAGCATCACGGCGCCGGTCTTCTGCGCCGACTCCATGTCCATCAGGCGCGCCTGGGTCGCCTGGTTGGCCAGGATCTCGGCGTTCACGCGGCGCTCGATCTCGAGGATCTGCTCGGGCGTGACGGCGGCGTTGTGCGCGAAGTCGAAGCGCGTCTTGTCGGCGTCGACCAGCGAGCCCTTCTGCTGCACGTGCTCGCCGAGCACTTCGCGCAGGGCCTTGTGCATCAGGTGGGTGACGCTGTGGTTGCGCATGGTGGCGGCGCGGCGCGCGGTGTCGACGCGGGCCGTGACGGCGTCGCCGACCTTCAGCGTGCCTTGCGTCTGGGTACCGTGGTGGCCGAACACGTCGGCCTTGATCTTCTGCGTGTCCTCGACGCCGAACTGCACGCCTTCGGCGACGAGCACGCCCTGGTCGCCGACCTGGCCGCCGCTCTCGGCGTAGAAGGGCGTGGTGTCGAGCACCACGATGCCGGGCTGGCCCTCGGCCAGCTGCTGGACCGGCGCGCCTTCGAAGTAGAGCGCGACGACCGTGGCCTTTTCTTCGAGATGCTCATAGCCGGTGAAGGCGTTGCCCGCGCCCGTGTACTCGACGGCGCGTTCCATCTTGAACTTGCCCGCGGCGCGACCCGCGGCCTTCTGCTTCTCCATCGCGGCATGGAAGCCCGCCTCGTCGACCGCCACGCTGCGCTCGCGGCAGACGTCGGCCGACAGGTCGAGCGGAAAGCCGTAGGTGTCGTGCAGCTTGAAGGCGACGTCGCCCGGCAGCACCTTGGCGCCGCCGGCCAGCGCCGCATCGAGGATCTCCATGCCGTTGGCCAGGGTCTCGAAGAAGCGCTCTTCCTCGGCCTTCAGCGTCTCGGTGATGCGCTTCTCGTCGGCGCGCAGCTTGGGATAGGCATCGCCCATCAGTGCCACCAGGTCGGGCACCAGCTTGTGGAAGAAGGGCTTCTTCTGGCCCAGCTTGTAGCCGTGGCGGATGGCGCGGCGCACGATGCGGCGCTGCACGTAGCCGCGGCCTTCGTTCGACGGGATCACGCCGTCGGCCACCAGGAAGGCGGTGGCGCGGATGTGGTCGGCGATCACGCGCAGGCTCTTGTTCGCCACGTCCTTCTCGCCGGTCTCGCGCGAGGCGGCCTTGACGAGTGCGTCGAACAGGTCGATCTCGTAGTTGCTGTGCACGTGCTGCAGGATCGCGGCCAGCCGCTCCAGGCCCATGCCGGTGTCGACGCAGGGCGCGGGCAGGGGCTTGACGCTGCCGTCGGGCTGCATGTCGAACTGCATGAACACGTTGTTCCAGATCTCGATGTAGCGGTCGCCGTCTTCATCGGGGGAACCGGGCGGGCCGCCGGCGATTTCGGGGCCGTGGTCGTAGAAGATCTCGCTGCACGGGCCGCAGGGGCCGGTGTCGGCCATCATCCAGAAGTTGTCGGACATGTAGCGGCCGCCCTTGTTGTCGCCGATGCGCACGACGCGCTCGGGCGGCAGGCCGATTTCCTTCGTCCAGATGTCGTAGGCCTCGTCGTCCTCGATGTAGACCGTGGCCCAGAGCTTGTCGGCGGGCAGCTTGTAGACCTCGGTCAGCAGCTCGAAGGCCCACTTGAGCGACTCGCGCTTGAAGTAGTCGCCGAAGCTCCAGTTGCCCAGCATCTCGAAGAAGGTGTGGTGGCGCGCGGTGTAGCCGACGTTCTCGAGGTCGTTGTGCTTGCCGCCGGCCCGCAGGCAGGCCTGGACCGAGGCGGCGCGCACGTAGGGGCGCTTGTCGGTACCGAGGAAAACGTCCTTGAACTGCACCATCCCGGAGTTGGTGAACATCAGGGTCGGGTCGTTGGCCGGCACCAGAGAGCTGGAGGGCACGACGGTGTGGCCCTTGGTCGCGAAGAAATCGAGGAACGACTTGCGGATGTCGGCGACGCTGAAGGTGGGCTGGCTCATCTTGGGTTCTTGGCTTGTGCAGGTGCAAATGGGCGGCCGGTTGGGGGCAGCCCCTGCATCGAACCCACCTGACTGCTTGATCTGCTGGAGCCTGCGATTATAGGTTTGGGGGCTGTCCGGCCCCGTTGCCGCCCTCGAGGATCTCGGGGCCGCCGAGGGTCAATCGACTTCGGCGCTCAGCAGGCGCGCAGGCGCCGATGTGCGATTTGGAGCGGGCGAAGGGAATCGAACCCTCGTATGAAGCTTGGGAAGCTGCCGTTCTGCCATTGAACTACGCCCGCAGCAGGCGTGGATTCTAACGGCTGTCCCGACGGTTACGGCGGCCGGACCGGTGGGTGTCGCCGGCTTCTGCCCGCTATACTGTTTGAACCTCTAACGAACGTTCCGGATTGTCCATGGCGGGAATACCCAAGGTTTCGGTGATCGTGACCGTGTTCCGGCGTACCGAGTTTCTGACCGAGGCACTTCAAAGCGTGCTTGGCCAGACATTTCAGGACTTCGAAGTCATCGTCACCGACGATTCCGGCAGCGACGCCATCCGGGCCATCAGTGAATCCCAGGGCTCGGAGAAGATCCGCTACCGAACCAATGCCGAAACACTCGGCATCGCGCTGAATCTCCGGGCTGCGGTCGGCGAGGCCAGGGGCAAATATGTCGCGATCCTCAACGACGATGACGCCTGGGAGCCCGAATTCCTTCAAAGCCTGGTCGCTCCGCTCGACGAGGATTCCGGTCGAGTGCTCGCATTCTGCGACCACTGGATCGTCGATGGCCGCGGTGTCATCAAGCAGTCGGAAACCGACGCCAACAGCCAGCTTTACGGCCGCGCAAGACTGCAGCCAGGGGACGTCGAGCATTTCGATCGATTCGCCGTGATCGGCAACGGTGTGCCGTTGGCCATGGGCTCGGTGTTTCGCATCGATGCATTCGATTGGAGCCGGGTCGTCAAGGATGTCGGTGGCGCCTACGACTACTGGATCACCTGCCTGCTGGCCGCATCGGGCAAGCGCGCCTACTATGTGCCGCAGAGGCTGACCCGCTATCGCGTGCATGAAGCGATGGAAACCGCCAGGCAGGCGCCGGACAAGAACAACAACCTCGTCTACATCAACCAGACCCTGCTGCGAGACGAGATGTTTCCGGGCCTGCGCGGTGACTTGGTGCAGCACTATGCGCGTGCACTTTTCATCGTCGGGCGGGACCGCTTGCGCTTCAATCAGAAGCTTCAGGCCAGGGACTATCTGGCCCGCTCGGTCAAGCAGGCGTTCGACAAGAAGGCCTTTGTCTGTCTCTGCCTGAGCTACTTGCCGGCGCCTCTGATTTCGGCGCTGGTGGGCCACAAGACGCGATAATTCGATCCTGGTCGGCTGCTACGCCTCACTGAAGCGAGAGCGCCTCAAGGCATTTCTGGAGTCGACGAGGCACCGCGAAGTTCTCCTGACCTTGTGCTGCGCCATGCTGCTGGCGATTCCCTTCACGGTCTCGAAGCTGGGCGGCTACTGGTCGGCCACCTACGGCACGACGATCACCGCGGCCGTCGTCGCCCTGATCGTGGTCTCGCTGTGCGCGGCCCGGCCGCGCCGGACTGTCTGCGAAGGAAACCATGCAAGAACGGGCGTTCGCGCGCACTGCGGGATGCGGATGAAGGCTTCGAACATCGAACCCGCATGGAACGGGGTCGCGAAATTCCTGCACTGGCTGGTCGCGCTGCTGATCTTCACCCAGTTCGCGCTCGGCTGGCTGGCCGCGACCTGGCGGTTGTCGCCGACCAAGCTCGATCTCTTCGTCTGGCACAAGTCCATCGGCATGCTGATCCTGATCCTCGTGGTCCTGCGCCTCGCGTGGCGGCTGGCGACCCCCGCGCCGCCGCTTCCGGCCGGCATGCCGGCCTGGGAGCGGGCAGCGGCACACACGAGCCACGTGCTGCTCTACATCGTGACGCTCGCCATGCCGCTCAGCGGCTGGGTCATCCAGTCCGCCTCGGGCGTGCCCTTCAAGATCTTCCGGCGCATTCCGCTGCCGTCGATCACCGCAGCCGACAAGCACGCCGCGGATGTCGCGTCGCTCGTGCATTTCTCGCTCGGCGTGCTGCTGGCCTCGATCCTGCTGCTGCATATCGGCGCGGCGCTGCGTCATCACTTCATCCAGCGGGACAATGTGCTGATCCGCATGCTGCCTGCAAGAAAGCTTCCGAAATGAAAACACTGGGCTGTCTGGTCTCGCTGCTCGCCTGTACGGCTTTCCAGGTCGCGCACGCGGCCGACTGGAAGATGGACCCGTCCGGCAGCCGCCTGGAGTTCATCACCTCGTTCGAGACCGTGCCGGCGCCCGGCGTGTTCAAGGACTTCGACGTCCGCACCCGTTTCGATCCGCAGGCTCCGGCCGGCGGTCGGCTCGATGTCACCATCCAGGTGGCCAGTGCGGACATGGCCAGCGCCGACATCAACAAGGCGATCGCCGGCGTCGAATGGTTCGATTTCGCCAGGCACCCGCAGGCGGTGTTCCACGCCACCGACATCGCCCGTGTCGCGAATCGCTACGTGGCGCATGGCACGCTCACGCTCAAGGGCGTGCAGCAGCCGGTCGAGGTTCCGTTCAGCTGGACCCCCGCCGGCGAAGGCGCGACGATGGACGGCGAGTTCGTGGTCAAGCGGGCGCCGTTCGGCATCGGCACCGGCGAATGGGCCGCAACCGACGTGGTCGGCCCCGATGTGACCATCAAGTTCCACGTGCGGCTGCGCAAGGCCGGCTGAGATGGCTGGGCTGCGCCCGATGCGGTCCGCCGTCCTGCTCGCGCTGCTGGCGGCCGGGTGCGCGCAGCCGGGCCGCGAGGCGGTGCGGGAGCCGAATGCCGCGACCGCCCTGGCGCCCGAAATATCTCTTCGCAAGGCCTACGAGGAGGCCGCGGCGCAGGGTCGTCCCGTCCATCGCGTGGATGCCGCGCAATCGCTGGTCGTGGTCACGGTGCGCCGCGGTGGAACGCTCGGGCACCTCGGCCACGATCACGTGGTGGCCAGCCGCGCGATTCAGGGCTGGGTCGCGCCGGATGCCGGCCGGGCCGACCTTTTCGTCCCGCTGGCGGAACTCGCGGTCGACGAGCCGGCGCTCCGCGCCGAGGCCGGGCTGGACACCCAGCCGAGCGCGTCGGACATCGCCGGCACGCGCGCCAACATGCTCGACGGGGTGCTCGCGACGCAGACCTTTCCCTACGCCCTGATTCGCGTCGCCGGCGTCGGCCGCACGGCGACCGGCGTGCGCCTGGATGTCGCGATCACGCTGCGCGGCGTGACGCGGACCTTCGCGGTCCCGGCGCGGGTCGAGTCCGGCCACGACACCCTGGAGATCGCCGGCGCGTTCGAGTTCAACCAGTCGGACTTCGGCATCGTGCCGTTTTCCATCCTCGGCGGCGCGGTGCAGGTGCAGGACCGCTTGAGCCTGCGCTTCCGGATTCGGTCGCACCGCATCGCGCGGCCGGGCGAACTTGCGGATTGAGGGCGATGCGCGGCCGGCTCATCGCCACCCTGCTGGCCTCGGCGCTGCTCCTGCTCGGGGCGGCAGGCCTGGTCGGCGGGGCGATGGCGCAGCAGTTCGATATCGCTGCCGCGAACCAGGGCGGCTTCATCACGGTGACGGCTTCGGCCGAACTGCAGGCCGATCCGCACACGGTGTGGGCGGTGATTTCCGACTACGACCATCTTGCCGAGTTCATCCCGTTCATGCGCAGTTCGAAGGTGGTGCAGCGCGACGGCGACAAGCTGCTGGTCGACCTGGCCGGGGAGTTGACCTTCCTGTTCTTCAGGCAGCCGATCGAGGTGCGGCTGGAGGTGGTCGAGACGCCGCAGCGGCGGATCGTCGCGCATGCCGTGAGCGGCAATCTCCGGGCCATGGAGGGCCGCTATGCGGTCGAGTCGCTGCCGTCGGGCCTGGTGCGGCTGTCCTATTCGGGTGGCGTGGCGCCGGCGTTCCCGCTGCCGCCGGTGGTCGGCACCGTGATCGTGCGGCTGGTCCTCGCGAAGCAGTTCCGGGCGCTGGTGGCGGAGATCGTCCGCCGCGACGCGGTCGCGCGCGGCGCGCCGGCGCAGTAGCCGGAGGCCGCCGCACGACTGCAATGCAGCATCTGTCGCCTGCTGCAGGCCCGGCCGACCTTCGCCAGTGGATGCATGGCCTCAGTCGTCCACGCCGGTCAACAGGCCCTGCAGGTCGTCGTCGAAACCCGCCACGGGTTGCGCCTTGGCCAACGCCATCCAGACGGCAAAGGGCATTCGCGGCAAGGCACGGTGCACCGCCGAGCGCGCGACCACCAACTGCCCGTGCTGGGCGATCAACACGCCGCACTCCGGCGGGATTTCGTCCGGCTCGCCGACCGGGCGGCCCTTGGCGTCGCAGCCCAGCACGTACCAGCACTCGCCGCCCAGGTCCAGGTAGGCGGCGCGCTTGTCGGGCTTGCGCAGGTCGCTCAGCAGGTCGGTCCGGTTGACCTTGATCTCGTGCACGACCGGCTGCGCATAGGCCTCGACGCTGGTGTTGCGGATCGAGAAGACATCCGGCCGCGCGATGCACCAGCGCGGCTTGTCGCCCTCGGCCGCGCCGGCCAGCCGGGCCCGCAGGCTCAGGCCGCGCCAGGCCACGCGGCCGGCGCGCGTCATCTCGCGCGCGACCTGCTCGACCAGCGCCTCGTGGCGCGACAGCGCGGCCCGGTTCACCACCAGCGTGCGCGCCAGCTGCGCGATGCCCGCATCGGTCAGGCGCAGGGTCTCATGGCCCTGCGCCGAACGCACGCGCGCCAGCAGTCCAGCGGCCAGCAGGTCGACCTCGATGGCGTCGCCGCAGGGCCAGCCGGCCGATCGATGGATCTCGCGCAGCCGCCGCGCATGCGGGCGGCCGAGCGCCAATGCGCCCGGCGGCGGATCGGCGACCGGCGGCGGCGCGCCCGGGTCGATCCGCGGCGGGTCCGACGGTGGCGGGTCCACCACGGGCG
>NZ_JBFUCJ010000173.1:0-8818 GCF_056405295.1 Variovorax sp. P1_H2
CCGCCGGAGAGTTCGGCGCTGGAGGTGGTGGCGCGCGAGGTTGGCATTGGAGTGGAAACACTGGAGCGTTGGCGTGAGGATGCGCAGTCCATGCCCGCCTGAGGGCGGGCATGGACTGCGCGCGCGCGGCTTGAGGCGGTGATCACGACGGCGGCGATGCCCGAGGCCGCCAAGGTCGCCTGGTGCCGCGAGCACGGGGTGTACCCAGCCGATCTGGACAAGTGGCGATCGAGCGCCACTGCCGCGCTGGCAGAGCCTGAAGAGGCCCGTGCCAGCCCGCAGGCCACGCGACAAGACCGCAAGCGCATCAAGGAGCTCGAGCGCGACCTGCTGCGCAAGGACCGGGCGTTGGCCGAGACCGCAGCCCTGTTGGTACTCTCAAAAAATCTCGAGGCGATCTTCCACAAGGGCGGGGACGAATGATCGGCCTCGAAGATCGCCGGATCGTGGCCCACAACATCTCCAAGGCTCACACCGCCGGCGCGCGGCTGCGCCTGGCCTGCGAGACCGCCGGCATCGACGTGCGCACCCTGCAGCGTTGGCAGGCCCATGAAGGCCTCACCGCGGGCGATGGCAGGCCGCAGGCGGTGCGGCCCATGCCCAGCCATGCCCAGCCATGCCCAGCCATGCCCAGCCATGCCCTGAGCCAGGACGAGCGCGCACAGCTGCTGGCGGTGGCCAATGAGTCGCGGTTTGCGGCCGTGCCGCCGGCGCGCATCGTGCCCATGCTGGCCGACGAGGGTGTGTACTTGGCCAGCGAGTCCAGCTTCAGTCGCGTACTGCGCGCGCACGGGCAGAGCGCCCATCGCGGTCGTGCCAAGGCGCCCAGGGTCGTGCGTGCGTATTCCGGCGAACGTGACCGTCGATTCCGCTCTATCGTGACCGGTCGTCATGCGTGCTGAGTTGCGCGTTCAGATTGTAGAAGTGGCGGTCACGATGGGTCTTTGTTCTTCTCCTTTTGGGGCGTTTTCGCGGTCTGCCGCAATGACTCACCCGTGAGGGTGAGTCGGTGGTTCTGCTGCATCAGGCGATCGAGGATCGCGTCGGCGATGGTGGCGTCTCCGACCCATGCATGCCAGTGCTCAATCGGCAGTTGGCTGGTGATGATGGTGGCCTTGCTGGCCGCCCGGTCGTCGATGATCTCCAGCAGGTCGGACCTGGCCTGAACATCCAGCGCCGCCATGCCCCAGTCGTCGAGCAGCAGCACGTCGGTCTTGGCCAGTTGGATCAGCCATTTGCCGAAGGTCCCGTTGCCGTGGCGGATGCGCAGTTCCTCGCCGAGCCGCGGCATGCGCTGGTAGTAAGCGGAACGACCGCGCCGGCACGCGTACTGCGCAAGCGCGCATGCAAGCCACGACTTACCCGCACCCGTCGGGCCCGTGATCAACACGCTGTGGCCCGAATCGATCCAGTCGCCCAGCGCCAGGCTCATCACGGCCTTGCGATCAACGCCGCGACCGGCGCGAGCATCCATATCTTCTATGGCCGCTTGCGGGTACTTCAGGCGGGCCTCCTTCAAGAGCCGTTCACGTCGCTTGTCGCCGCGCCAGTGCACTTCGCGCTCGACCAGCAAGGCCGTGCGCTCCTCGAAGCTCATGGCCGTCATACCGGCGCTGGTGAGCTGGTCTTGCAATCCTGCAGCCATCCCCAACAACTTCAGGGTACGCAGCTGGTCAAGGGTCGTGTTCATCATCATTGGAATTCCTTTTTGTTCAAGTGCCAGACGCAGTCCGGCGGTCACTGGTAGTACGCCGGGCCACGGACGTGCTCGTGGGGTGGGCTGGTCCAGCTAGGCGCAGTGCTCGCGGCGGCCTTGTCGCGCTCGTTGACCAGGATGGCCTTCACATGCACGTACTTCGCCGTGCCCAGCTCCAGGGCGATCAGGCTGGCCGCCTCCAGCCGCTCGTTGCCATAGCGGCGTGCCAGCGACAGCAACCCGAGGCATGCCCGGTAGCCGTGCTCAGGGTGACGCCGCTCCTCGATCAGGCGCGCCACGAGGCGGCCGGTGGCCACGCCGATGCTTTGCCCCCAATGGACCAGACGCTCGGGCGTCCATTCGAGGTGCGCACGGTGTGCCGCCGGCAGGTGGGCGACGACGGTCGTGAAGCCACCCTTGTGCGCGCTGCGCTGATGCGACGCCACTCGCTGTCCGCGGTGCAGCAGTTCGACCGCGCGGGTTGTGATGCGCGCCTCCAGCAACAGGCCCACGAGGTTCTGGGGCACGCTGTAGCGATGGCCGTCGATCTCCACGTGATGGTCGATGTGCACCCGCACGCTCTTGAAGGCCGCCCACTCCCAGGGCTGCAGCGGCAGCGCCTGCAGTGCAGGCGCGTCCAGATCGGCGAAGGCGCTCGCGCGGCTGCCAGGCAGCTTCTGGAATGACTTGCCGTTGAGCCGCTGCAGCAACGGTTCGATCGCGTCGTTGACATCATCGACCGTCTCGAAGCGCTGATGGCGCAAGCGCATGAGGATCCAGCGCTCCACCACCTGCACGGCCGATTCGACCTTGGCCTTGTCCTGCGGATGGCGAGGCCGCGCCGGCAGCACCGAGGTGCCGCAGTGACGCGCGAAGTCCTCCACCGTGTCGTTGGCCCGAGGCTCGTAGCGGTTCGGGTTCGCGATCATCGCGCGGGGGGTGTCCGGGACGATCAGTTGCGGCACGCCGCCGAAGAAGCTCAGGGCGCGCGCACAGCCCTCGAGCCAGTCGGCCATGGTCTCGCGCGGCGTCGCGCAGGCGAAGGTATAGCTGGACGCGCCGAGCGCTGCCACGAAGATGTGCGCCCGGCTGCCATCGGCAAGTTCCACCGTGGGGCCGGCGTAGTCGACGAACAGCTTCTCGCCGGCGCGATGGATCTGGCGCATTGAGCGCTTCAGACGCAGTGCGTAGCGTCGATACCGTTCGCAGAACTGGCTATAGCGATAGGTCGGCTGCCCGGGGTGGGCCGCAACATACTCTTCCCACAGCAGCATGAGCGTCATGCCCTTGCGCCGCAGCTCCTGGTGCGCGCGGCCGTAGTCGGGCAGCACGCAATGGGTCGGCCGGTCCAGCCGGCCCTGTACGACACGGCGTTCCAGAGCGGTGTCGCTCAATGTTTGCACGGTGGGCCAGTCAAGTCCCGCGACAGCAGCCAGGCTGACGTACTTGGCAACGACGCCCTTGGAGATACCGAGCGAGGCGGCAATTCGCTCATGGGAGAGGCGAGCTTCGAGTTTGAGACGTAAGACGTCTCTGATCTTGCGCATGTTGATCCTTGGTGCGGGCAAGCCTGTCTCCGGCAAAAGCCGGACAGGCTACCCCGCGTGAGGCGGATGAAATGCGCAACACCAACACGATGACGTACGGCAGCGTGCCGCTGCCGTGACCGCCGGTTCCGCCATCGTGACCGGTGATTCCGGACCACCCGAAAATCGATCACGTTGAGCCCGGAATCACCGGTCACGTTCGAGCGGAATGCTCGGTCACGATAGCCCGGAACGGGCGGTCACGATGCCCCGGAATACCCAGCCGAGACACCTCGACAAGTCTGGTGCTGGGACATGACGTACTTGCCCGCGCAGGTGCTCGGGCGCTGGTTCCACCTCTACCTGATCCTGGACTTGTACAGTCGCAAGATCGTGGGCTGGGAGGTTCACGACACGGACGACTCCGACCATGCCGTGCATCTGGTGCGCCGCACGGCGCTGGCCGAGGGCATCGCCACGCTGGACACCAAGCCGGTTCTGCATGGCGACAACGGCTCCACATTGAAGGCCACGACAGTGCTGGCGATGCTCCAGTGGCTGGGCGTGAAGCCGTCGTATTTGAGGCCTCGCGTGAGCGACGACAACGCCTATGCGGAAGCATTGTTCAGAACGGCCAAATACCGTCCAGAGTTCCCTGCCAAGGGCTTCACCGGTCTCGAGCAAGCTCGCGCTTGGGCTGCCGGCTTCGTGCGTTGGTACAACCATGACCATCGACACAGCGGCATTCGCTACGTCAGCCCTGCGCAGCGCCACGACGGTGAAGACCAGGCCATCCTCGCTGCTCGCCACGCGCTGTACACCCGTGCCCGCGCGCTCAACCCAGCACGATGGTCAGGCCCTACACGCAACTGGTCGCCCATCGGCGCAGTAACCRTCAACCCCGAACGTGACTGCATCGTTCAGGCACACGCGAGGAACCCAAACATACAGCCRCTGGCTGCATGAAAGAGGCGACAACTACCTTGACGCGCGCCGGGAAGAGTCCGATGCCCCTGGCCGAATGAGCTCGATTTCAATGTTTCAAGGGAATGCCCTAGGCGCCAGGGCGATCTGCTCGGGCGACCAGGGCCGGCGCAGGAAGTGCTCGACGGCGCCGAACAGGATCGAGTCGACATGCAGTTTGCGCACGGGCCGTGCCTGCCCGCCGCTTGCGACAGGCTTGTTGTGTGCAAGCGCTACCGTAGTGGCCTGCAGGATCGGCGGGCTGAGGGCTTGCGGCGGCCCCCAGCGCATCCTCAAAGTGTTTGCGCCTTGAGGGCCTTGCCGAGCGATCGGATCGCGGCCTCGACAGGCTCGGTGCGGCGCTCCAGTTCCGCGTTGATCACGGTGACCAGCGCGCTCAGATCAGCGGGCTCGACGCTGAACTCTTTGTGCTGCGTCGTTCGATGGATCGGCGAGAGCAGGCCTTGCAGGCAGGCGAAAGCCCGATGCACTTCCTTGAGATTGCAGAACTCGTCGGTGATGCGCAAGGCGGATGACGAGAGCTTGCGTGACTGTGACGCGGGTGTGCGAGAAGACTTAGCCATGAATGGCCTCCAGCGGGTTCGGGCTACAGAAACCACCGCTGCCGAGTGAGCTGCGGCTTGCGTCGCAGCGGGTTGAACGGGAGACCAATCCCGATCACGCCTTTTTTTGACGTGACGCGGGCAGTATAGCCAGACGGGCTGCGCGGCAGCAGCCTGAACTTGGAGCTTCGGGGCGCGCTGCGCGCAGCCGAAAAATGCACACAACAGCGGTGCCGCTTTCTGGCCGGCGCAGCCAGGCCCGTTGGTGAAACACCGTGGAACCGGCTTCGCCGGGCCACTGGTGTTGCCCCCGGCAGGGGGCTGAGGGGCCGCGGCTCCAAGCCTGCCCGCGCAGGCTTGGACGGCCCCGAAGGGCCGCTGCCTTTGGCAGCGACTCGAGGCGCCCGGACACGAAGTGCCGGGCAACCTGGGGGCGAGTTCATTGCAAGAAGTCGCGCAGCGCGAACAGCACCTCGTCGGGCGCTTCGGTCATCAGTGCATGGCCGGCCTTGACGGTCACGGTCTTGGCGCCGGGCGCCTTGGCGGCAAGGGTCCGGGCGGCGCGCGGCGGCGTCATCTGGTCGGCCTCGCCGAACAGGAACAGCACCGGGCACTGCACCTTCGCCATCGCCTGCTCGCCGTTCGCATAGTCGTTGCAGGCCTTGAAGCCGATGTGGAACACATTGGCGTTCGGGTTGCTCGCGAGCACGCGGCGCATCAGCGCGCGCGAGCCGCCGTAGAGCCAGGTGCCGGGTCCGAGCGAGGAGGGCGGCGGCGCCAGCAGCGAATGCGAGAGGGTGTTGACCATCGTGATCGCGCGCTGCGGATCGTTGAGCGCACCATCGAGCAGGGCCGGCGACACCGTCATCGGGTAGGCGGTGCCGACCAGCGCCAGGTGCGTGACGCGGTCGGGCGCGCGCGCGGCGGTCTCGAGTGCGATCAGCGAGCCGAAGCTGTGGCCGACCAGCGCGGCCTTGGCGACGCCCGCCGCATCGAGCAGCGCGACGATGAAGGCTGCGGCCGCCTCGACAGTGGCGGGCGGCGGACCTTCGCTCTTGCAGTGTCCCGGAAGGTCCACTGCGAGCACGTTCCAGCCATGGTTGGCGAACCAGCGGCTCTGCAGGATCCACACGCTGTGGTCGTTGAGCACGCCATGGATGAACACCACGCACGGCTTCGCCGGATCGAGCGGCTTGCCGCCGGTGTAGCAGTAGCTGCGATGGCCGTTGACGACGAAGTGCATCACGCCTCCCGCCGGGCCGCCCCAAGGGCGGCGTGTGCCCCCACGGGGGGCAGCGAATACATGAAATGACGAGCGTGGGGGTTCATGTCACGCACCTGCCCTTTCCGCCGCCTTCAGCGCGCGCTTGAGGTCGTCGATCAGGTCGGCCGGGTCTTCGAGGCCGATCGAGAGCCGGATGGTGCCCTGCGAGATCCCCGCGTCCGCCAGCGCCTCGTCGGTCATCCGGAAATGCGTGGTGCTCGCGGGATGGATCACCAGGCTGCGGCAGTCGCCGACGTTCGCCAGGTGGCTGAAGAGCTTGAGCGCCTCGATGAACTTCTTGCCTTGCTCGCGGTTGCCCTTGAGGTCGAAGCTGAAGACCGCGCCGGCCCCCTTGGCGCCATGGCGCAGCAGCTTGTTGGCCAGCGCATGGCTCGGATGCGATTCGAGCAGCGGATGCCCCACGCGCGACACGAAGGGGTGCGCCGCCAGGAACTCCACCACCTTCTGCGTGTTGTCGATGTGGCGCTCCATGCGCAGCGGCAGCGTCTCGATGCCCTGCAGGATCAGCCAGGCCGTGTGCGGGCTCATCGAGGCGCCGAAGTCGCGCAGCCCTTCTCGGCGCGCGCGCAGCAGGAAGGCGCCGACCGTGCTCTCCTCGCTGAACACCATGTTGTGGAAGCCGTCGTAGGCCTGGGTCAGCTCGGCGAATTTGCCCGAGCGTTCCCAGTCGAAGCTGCCGCCGTCGACCACCACGCCGCCGATCACGGTGCCGTGGCCCGAGAGGAACTTGGTGGCCGAGTGGTAGACCAGGTCGGCGCCCCAGTCGAAGGGCTTGATCAGGTAGGGCGAGGTCAAGGTGGAGTCGACCAGCAGCGGTACCTGGGCCGCGTGCGCGATCTCGCTGACCGCCGGGATGTCGAGCACGTCGAGGCCCGGATTGCCGACGGTCTCGCCGAACAGCAGCTTGGTCTCGGGCCGGATCGCGGCGCGCCAGCCGTCGAGGTCGCCGGGCTTGACGAAGGTGGTGTCGATGCCGAAGCGGCGCATCGTGTAGTGCAGCAGGTTCTGCGAGCCGCCGTACAGCGCGGTGCTGGCGACGATGTGCGAGCCGGCGCCCATCAGCGTGGCGATCGACAGGTGCAGCGCCGCCTGGCCGCTGGCGGTCGCGATCGCGCCGATGCCGCCTTCGAGCGCCGCCACGCGTTGTTCGAGCACGGCGTTGGTCGGGTTGCTGATGCGCGAGTAGACATGGCCCGCGCGCTCCAGGTTGAACAGCGCCGCGGCGTGGTCGCTGGACTCGAAGACGAAGGAGGTGGTGAGGTGGATCGGCACCGCGCGCGCGCCGGTGGCGGGGTCGGGTGCGGCGCCGGCATGCAATGCCAGCGTGTCGAAGCCGGGGTCGGAGTAGCCGGACATGAGCGCCTTTCGGGATCGTTTCTGCAATGCCCCGTTACGCGTGCGGCCTGCGCGGCCGGCGCGGTCTCGGTGGACGGGCGGCCATTGTGGGCTATATTCAAATCGGCACGCCGCCGAGCAAGTGAGGAGCAAATTACATGAAAGTCAGCGACATCCTGCGCGTGAAGGGCAACACCCTCTTCACTGTCACGCCCGACGAACCCCTGGCCAACGCGGTCAACGTCATGGCCGAGAAGGACATCGGCTCGCTGGTGGTCATGGAGCATGGCGACCTGGTCGGTATGCTGACCTTCCGCGAAGTGATCGTCGCCATCGTCGGCAACGGCGGCCAGATCGGCGGCACCCTGGTGCGCAAGGCCATGGACGACCATCCCGTCACCTGCACCCTCGAAACCGACCTCGACGAGATCCGCCGCATCATGCTGGAGCGCCACGCGCGCTACATGCCGGTGATGGACAAGCGCATGCTGATGGGCGTGATCAGCTTCTACGACGTCGCCAAGGCGGTGGTCGACAGCCAGAATTTCGAGAACAAGATGCTCAAGGCCTATATCCGCGACTGGCCAACGGAGGAATAGCTCGCCCCCAGGTTGCCCGGCACTTCGTGTTCGGGCGCCCACCCCCTACCGGGGGCGACACCAGCGGCCTGGCGAAGCCAGTTTCGCGGTGTCTCACCAACGCGGCCTGGCTGCGCCGGCCGGGTCGGGGACTTACTCCTTGATGTTGGCGGCTTGCACGATCTTTTGGTTGCGGGCGTATTCGGCTTTGACGAACTGGCCGAGTTCCTCGGGCGAGCCGCTGCCGGGGAGGGCGCCTTGCTCCTGCAGCTTGGCGCGCACTTCGGGGTCCTTCAGCACCGCGTTGAGTTCCTGGTTGAGCCGGTTCACGATCGGCGCCGGGGTGCCGGCCGGGGCGAAGACCGCGGTCCAGCTCACCATGTCGAAGCCCTTCAGGCCCGGCATCTCGCCGAAGGCCGGCACCTGCGGCAGCGCAGCGAGCCGCTGCGCGCTGGTGACGCCGAGCGCCTTCAGCCGGTTGCCGCTCACATGTGGAATGGCGCTGGTGCTGACCAGCATGGCCAGGTCGACCTGGTTGCCGATCACGTCGGTCGCGATCTGGGCGCCGCCGCGGTAGGGCACGTGGGTGACGAAGACGCCGCTGCGCTCCTTCAGCAGTTCCATCGCCAGCTGCAGCACGGTGCCGACGCCCGAGGTGGCGTAGTTGTACTTGCCAGGCGAGGCCTTCGCGAGTTTCACGAAGTCGGCGAAGTCCTTCACGGGCAGGCCGGGGCGCGCGACCAGCACCATCGGCGCCGTGTTCAGCATGCCGACCGGCGCCAGGTCCTTGAGCGGATCGAACTTGAAGGCGGCCGGGTTGATCAGGCGGCCGATCGCGATCGCGCTGTCCGGCCCGGCGACCAGGGTGTAGC
>NZ_JBFUCJ010000174.1:0-8801 GCF_056405295.1 Variovorax sp. P1_H2
GCCCCCGGTAGGGGGTGGGCGGCTCACGAAGTGAGCCAACCTGGGGGGGGGTCATGCTCGCCCATCCGGGTCCGGAACAGCAGGTCGTCGGTGACCCGCAGGCGGCGGCTCATCTCGCGGGCGATGTTCATCTGGATCAGCGCGAACTGCTCGACATCGCGCTCGAACAGCCGGTACAGGTTCGCCGACGACAGCTCGATCGCGACGCAGTCGGCCTCGGCGCGCACCGAGGCGCTGCGCGGGAACAGATCGAGCAGCGCCATTTCGCCGAAACAGTCGCCTTGCCCCAGGCGGCTCAGCAGCAGCTCGTGGGAGCGCCAGCTCTTGGACACGGTCACGCTGCCGGATTCGAGCACGAACATGCCGTGGCCCGGCTCGCCTTCGCGGAAGAAATAGCCCCCGCACGGCATTTCGATCACCGGCGCCGCCGCCAGCAGGAATTCGATGGTCTCCGCGCCGATGGCGCCGAAGATCGGCATCTGCTGCATCAGTTCGATTCTGGACGCTGCCATGCGCAACTCCCGTGATGCCCGTGGCGGGCCCAGACCTTACACCACGCCGTCGAAGATCATCACGTCGACCGTGTCGCCCGGCGCCACATTCGCCTGGTCGTGGTGCAGCACCACGAGGCCGTTGGCCTCGACCATCGAGCTCAGCACGCCCGAGCCCTGGTTGCCGGCGATGCGGACCCGGGGCAACGCGCCCGCCACCTGATCGACCCGCCCGCGCTGGTATTCGGTGCGCCCGGGCTTCTTTCGGATCGCCTCCACGCTGGTGGCACGCAGCAGCGGCGGTGACGCAGCGCAGGCGGCGTTGCAGCCCATCATCTTCAGCAGCGCAGGGCGCACGAAGGCCAGGAAGGTGACCATCACCGCGACCGGATTGCCCGGGAGCCCGAACAGCACCGCCGGCCCGCGGCGATCGTCCGGCGCCGGGATCAGGCCGACCGCCATCGGCCGTCCGGGCCGCATGGCGACGCGCCAGAACGCCATGTCGCCGAGCCGCTGCATGACGGCGCGGGTGTGGTCGGCTTCGCCGACGCTGACGCCGCCGCTGGTGATGATCGCGTCGGCCCCGGCGGCCGCGCGGCGCAGCGCCGATTCGAGCGCCGCCGGATCGTCCCGCACCAGGCCGAGGTCGATCACCTCGCAACCCAGCCGCGTGAGCAGGCCGAACACGGTGTAGCGGTTGCTGTCGTAGACCGCGCCTTCGCGTGGCAGCTCGCCCAGGCTCAGGATCTCGTCGCCGGTGGAGAAGTACGCCACGCGCAGGCGCCGCAGCACCGGCACCATCGGCAGGCCGAGGCTGGCGACCATGCCGAGCGCGGCCGGCGTGACGATCTGGCCGCGCCGCAGCGCCGGTTGACCCTGCATCAGGTCTTCGCCGGCGAAGCGGCGGTTGTCGCCGCGCCGCAGCGCCTTGGCGGGGAAGCTCACGCGATCGTCCTCGACCGTGCAGAACTCCTGAGGGATCACGGTGTCGAGGCCGGCCGGCATCACTGCGCCGGTCATGATCTTGAGTGCGTCGCCGGCGCCCAGCGTGCCGCGCCAGGCGGCACCGGCCAGGGCCGTCCCGACCACGCGAAGCGTCAGCGTGGCGTCGCCGGCCGCATCGAGCTGAGCGCCGTCGAAGGCGAAACCATCCATCGCCGAGTTGTCGTGCGGCGGCACGCTGACCGGCGAGACGATGTCCTCGGCCAGCACTCGCCCGAGCACATCGCGCAGGGCCAGGCGCTCGACCTGGGTGACGATGGCGGGCTCGGTCAACTGCGCCAGGAAAGCCTGCACGGCATCGACGCCGAGGGCCTTGGGGTCGTAACCCGCCAACGCGGCGGCGATTTCGGCGATTCGGCTCATGGCAGGAAGGGAATCAGGAGCGCTGGCGTTCGAGACCGCGGAGCTCGGCCGGCGTGTTGGCGTTGAAGAACGCGTTGGGGGCGTCGCCCGGCTGGTCGAAGGGCACCAGCACGGTGCGGTGCTGGCCGGTCCACTTGTCGATCTTGCGGCCGCCGTCCTGGGTGAAGCGCACCAGGCTTTCGAGCAGCGTGGCGCGCAGCAGGCAGAACACCGGCTGCGGGTGCAGCACCGGCGCGGTGTCCGGCGGGTCGGCGGCCTCGGGCGCGCTGACCATCGCGATATCGGCGTCCTCGGCGGCCATGGCGGCCGCCAGGCGGCTTGCGAGGTCGAGCGGGAACAGCGGCGTGTCGCAGGGCACGGTGAGCAGGTAGGGGGTCTCGCAGCGTTCGAGCCCGGTCAGGAAGCCGGCCAGCGGGCCCGCGTAGTCGGCCAGGCCATCCGGCCAGACCGGCACGCCGAAGGATTCATAGGCGGCCAGGTTGCGGTTGGCATTCACCATCACTTCGCCGACCTGCATGCCCAGCCGCAGCACCGCATGCATCGCGAGCGGCGTGCCGTTGAAGTTCTGCAGGCCCTTGTCGACCCCGCCCATCCGTGAGCCGCGCCCCCCGGCGAGCACGAGGCCGGTGATTTCGCTGGCGGTGATGACGGTCGGGGCGCTCATCCGCCGATGTAGCTCATCTCGACCCGGCGCGGCGCGCCGGCATCGGTGTCGGGGACGCGCAGCGCACGCAGTTCGGAATAGCGGTCGCTGCGGCCCTGCCAGATGTGGCCGAGCGCGGAGGCGATCTGCGCGTCGTCGGCGTCGCCGCGCAGCAGCGGCCGCAGGTCGTGGCCCTGGCTCGCGAAGAGGCACAGGTAGAGCTTGCCTTCGGTCGACAGGCGTGCCCGGCTGCAATCGTGGCAGAAGGCCTGGGTGACGCTGCTGATGACGCCGATTTCGCCGCCGCCGTCCGCATAGGCCCAGCGCTGCGCGGTTTCGCCGGCGGTGGTGGCTTCCAGGGGCAGGAGCGGGAATTCGGCGGCGACGCGGCTCACCACGTCGGCCGACGGCAGCACCTCGTCCATGCGCCAGCCGTTGGTGGCGCCGACGTCCATGTACTCGATGAAGCGCAGCACCACGCCGGTGCCGCGGAAGTGGCGCGCCATCGGCAGGATTTCCTGCTCGTTGGTGCCGCGCTTGACCACCATGTTGACCTTGATCGGGCCCAGGCCCGCGGCTTTTGCGGCTTCGATCCCGGCCAGTACCTCGGCGACCGGGAAGTCGACGTCGTTCATGCGGCGAAACACCGTGTCGTCGAGGCCGTCGAGGCTCACGGTCACGCGCTGGAGGCCAGCGGCCTTCAGCGCCTGGGCCTTGCGGGTGAGCAGGGAGCCGTTGGTGGTCAGCGTGAGGTCCAGCGGCTGGCCGTCCGGGGTGCGCAGTGCCGCCAGCTGCTCGACCAGGATCTCGAGGTTCTTGCGCAGCAGCGGCTCGCCGCCGGTGAGCCGGATCTTGCGCACGCCGTGGCTGGCGAAAAGGCGTGCCAGGCGGGTGATCTCCTCGAAGCTCAGCAGCGCGCTGTGCGGCAGGTACTGGTAGTCCTTGTCGAACACTTCCTTCGGCATGCAGTAGCTGCAGCGGAAGTTGCAGCGGTCGGTCACGCTGATGCGCAGGTCCGTCAACGGCCGGGCCAGCCGGTCGAGCAGCATGCCCGTGGCGGGCACGCCGGTTCCGATCGGGGGCACGCGGGGCGTGCGACCGATGTCGGAGAGTTTGACGACGTGCTGCTGGTTCATGGGAGAAGTGAATTTAACCCATCACCTGGACCGATATCCTCGCAAGGCCTCTGGGACCCCGGCCCTGCCGGCGATGGATGTGTCCTTGACGCGCACGGGTGCCTCCTGAAAGAAGGTGCGTCCGGGCGGAGCATCGGCCCGGCGTTCGGGGTCAGCCGTGCTTGACGGCCACGGTCTTGAGGGTGGTGAAACCGTACAGCGCCTCGAAGCCTTTCTCGCGGCCGTAGCCCGAGGATTTGACGCCGCCGAAGGGCAGCTCGACGCCGCCGCCGGCGCCGTAGTTGTTGATGAACACCTGGCCGCTCCTGACGCGCTTGGCCATCCGGAACTGGCGCCCGCCGTCGTTCGTCCAGATGCCGGCGACCAGCCCGAACTGCGTCGCATTGGCCAGTGCCACGGCTTCGTCCTCGTCGCGGAAGGCCATCGCGGCCAGCACCGGACCGAACACTTCCTCCTGCGCCAGCCGGTGGTCCACCGGGACGTCGCGCAACAGCGTGGGCGCCTGGTAGAAGCCGGCCTCGGGGGCCTCGTCGACCACCACGCCCTGCGCCACCATCGGGATGCCCGCAACCTGTGCGTCCGACAGGAAGTCCCAGACGCGCTGCTGCTGGGTCTGCCGGATCAGCGGACCGACGTCCAGGTCCATCGCGGCGGGACCGACGCGCAGCGCCTCGAAGGCATGGCCGAGCCGCTGCAGCAGCGGTTCGTAGATGGCCTGGTCGATCAACACGCGCGAGCCGGCCGAGCAGGTCTGGCCGGCGTTCTGCACGATGGCGTTGATCAGCACCGGAATCGCCGCGCTCAGGTCGGCATCGGCGAACACGATCTGGGGGCTCTTGCCGCCGAGCTCGAGCGTCACCGGGCAATGGCGTTCGGCCGCCACCTGCTGGATCAGCGTGCCCACCTTGGGGCTGCCGGTGAAGCTGATGTGGTCGATGCCCGGGTGCCGCGCCAGCGCGTCGCCGACTTCGTGGCCATAGCCGGTCACGATGTTCAGCGCGCCGGGCGGGAAGCCGGCCTCGGCCGCCAGCTGGGCGACCCGGATCAGCGACAGGCAGGCGTCCTCGGACGGCTTGACCACGCAGACGTTGCCGGCGGCCAGGGCGCCGCCGACGCTGCGCCCGAAGATCTGCATCGGGTAGTTCCACGGAATGATGTGGCCCGTGACGCCGTGCGGCTCGCGCCAGGTGAAGACGCTGTAGCCGTCCTGGTAGGGGAGGGTCTCGCCATGCAGCTTGTCGCAGGCACCGGCGTAGAACTCGAAGTAGCGCACCAGCGCCGCGGCATCGGCGCGGGCCTGCTTGACCGGCTTGCCGCAGTCGCGCTGCTCGATCAGCGCCAGCTCGTCGGCATGCTCGGCGATCTTCTGCGACAGCTTGTAGAGCAGCCGGCCGCGTTCGGCCGCGCTGACCTTGTGCCAGCCGGTCTCGAAGCAATGGCGCGCGGCCCGCACCGCGGCGTCGATGTCGGCGGCATTGCCGCGCTGCAGCTCGTCGAAGGGCTGGCCGTCGGACGGGTCGATCACCGGCAGCGTGCGGCCGGACGAGGAAGCAACGTTTTCGTTGCCGATGTAGTTGAATTGCATGGGGCGAAATCTTAAGGCGCCTGGCGGATCGGCGGATCGGCGGGGCCTCAGGGTCGCAGCGCCATCGTCGCCGGCAGGCGCGTCCAGGGCAGGTCCGCGGGGTCGGCGGCCATCGGTCCGGGCGCCTTGGCGACCAGGATCCGGCTGGCGATCGGCGCGAAGTCGGCGCGGAAATGCACCGAGCTCTTGGCGACCAGCAGCTTCATGGCCTCGGGCTCGATGCCGAGGAAGCGGAACAGTTCGCGGTCGAGCATCTGGCTCTTGCCGCTGGCCACGGCTACCCGCACGCCGTCGATCTCGAGGCAGGCACTCGGGCCCACGCAGAGCACGCCGCCGTGCGACATCGGCCCCTTGAGAGCGACCTGGCCGTCGCTGAGCGCGCGCACGGTGAAACGGCCCCGGACGACCGGATCGCTGCGCTGGCCGCCCCAGGTCGGCACCTCGGCGCCGAGATGGATGTCGAGCTCGGCACCGACGCCGGCCGCATGCGCGGCGGCGGCTGCTGCAGGGTCGAACATCAGGCCGAGCGCCACGCGGCCGGGAAAGCGCTGGCCGGCGCGCTCGGCCAGCAAGGCGCGCAGCATGCCGGTGGTGTTGCTGTCGCTGCCCGCGCCCGGGTTGTCCTGGGTGTCGGCAATGACCACCGGCCGATCGGCGCCTTCGGCGATGGACAGCGCTTGCGCGACCGCATCGCGGGGCGACAGGACCTCGAGCCGCCATTGCGAGCGCGGATGGTCGATGCGTGCGAACAGCGTCTCGACGGCGGCATCGGCGGCGTCGCCGTAGCCCCACACCACCGGTCCGCACTCGGCGATGTCGGCGGCCGGGAAGCCGGTGGCGAAACTCAGCACCGTGCCGTGTCCTGCATCGAGCTCGCGCAGCAGCTGGTAGACCGAGGCCGCAGGCTCGACCATCGTGCATTGCACGTTGAGCGGCAGCAGGAATGCGAGCCGCCGCACCTGCAGCGGTTCGCGCGCGCCGCGGGCGATGCGGCGCGCCAGCAGTTCCGCGGCCAGCCGTCCGGTGTCGGCCGAGTCCACGTGCGGGTAGGTTCGGTAGGCCACCAGCGCATCGGCCTCGTCGAGCATGCGCCGGGTCACGTTGGCGTGCAGGTCGAGGCTGGCGACGATCGGCACGGCGGCGCCGACGATCGCCCGGATCCGCCCGAGCAATTCGCCTTCGAGGTCATCCAGGTGCTCGGCCACGGCCGCGCCGTGCAGGTCGAGGAAGACGGCGTGAACGCCGCCGTGCGCAAGCGCCTTCGACAGGTCCTCGACGATGACGCCCGCGATGCGTTCGAAGGCCTCCTGGGTGACGTGTGCCGAAGGGGTGGCACCGGCCCAGGCCGAAGGCACGAGAGCCCATCCGCGCTCGCGCGCTGCGTCGATGAAGCCGCCGATCGGGATGTTCCGCCCGGCGTAGGCATCGATGATTTCGGGGCCGCGGCGGTAGGGCGGAAAGGCCTCGCCGCGCTGGAAGGCGGCCCAATCGGCCTTGCTGGGGGCGAAGGTGTTGGTCTCGTGCTGGAAACCGGCGATGAAGACGTTCAAGTTCGCTCCTGGAAAATGGGCTCAGCGCGAAGCCGCCGGCTTCGGCAGCGCCCGCAGCGCGTTCAGCATGCGCTCGACGTGCTTGTCCGGATTGAGGTTCTGGTAGAAGTAGGCGACCTTGCCGTTGGGGGCGATCACGTACGACAGGCGATTGGCGAAATCCGGCCGTGTCTGCATCAGGGCGTCGAAGCCCTCGATCACGGTCTTCGACTCGTCGGAGGCCACCGGGAAGCGGCTTTGGCAAGCCCTGACCGAAAACTTCGACAGCGTGTCGATGTCGTCGGCCGACACGCCGATCACCGTGGCGCCGAGGGCGGCGAACTGGTCGATGGCTTCGGCGAAGGCGTGGGCCTCGATCGAGCAGTCGCGAGAATCCGCGGCCGGGAAGAAGTACACCACCACCGGCCCCTTGGCGAGCGCATCGGCCAGCGAATAGCGGAAGGTCTTGCCGCCCAGCGCCGCGGTGGCGATGAACTTCGGCGCCGGGTCGCCGATGTCGAGTGCGGCATGGGCGGGAGCGGTCAGGGCCGCGGCCACGGCAATGAAAGCTGCGCGCACGGCGATCGAGGGCATCATCATGTAACTCCGGGTGGAAGCGTTTCGAATTCTAGGACTGCACGCCGTGTGGCGCCGCTTCGGCCTCCGTCCGTCGTCAAGGAGGAACACGACATGAAGATTGCCCTGGACCGCTGGATACGCCTGGCGCTGGCTTGCGCAGGCATCGCCCTGCTGGCTGCCTGCGGCTCGCTGCCGATTTCCCGCGACCGGCCGGCCGACTACGCCGCGGCGCCGGACCGCTCGACCCGGCTGGCGAAGATCGTCGCCGATTCGACGCCGCCCGACGAGCATTCCGGCTTCCGGCTGATGCCGCTGGGCGTCTATTCGCTCGATGCGCGGATCCAGCTCGCCCAGCGGGCCCAGCAGTCGCTGGTGGTGCAGTACTACCAGCTCGAAAACGACGCCACCGGGCGGCTCCTGATGCGCGCGCTGCGCGAGGCGGCCTCGCGCGGGGTCAAGGTGCGGGTGCTGGTGGACGACCTCTACACCGTCAAGAGCCAGCAGCCGCTGCTGGCACTGGCGCAGACGCCGAACGTGGAGGTGCGCCTGTTCAATCCCTTCTGCTGCGGCCGGGATGGATTTCTCTCGCGCTTCGTCGCGTCGCCGCAGGACATCGGGCGGCTCAACCATCGGATGCACAACAAGCTGTTCATCGCCGACGGCGTGGTGGCGGTGGTCGGCGGGCGCAACATCGCGGACGAGTATTTCGTCCTCAGCGAGTCGCAGAACTTCATCGACATGGATGCGCTGGTGGTCGGCAAGGTGGTGGCCGAGCTCGAGGCGATCTTCGACCAGTACTGGAACGCCGAGCAGGTCTGGCCGATCGACCAGATCGTACGCGGCCCGGGCGGCCGCAGGCCCGGGCCCGACGAGTTCGACGCCTGGATCGGCATGGGTTCGCCGCCCCCGAAAATCGTCTTGCCGCCCTCGGACGTGCTCGGCTACGGTCCGATCGCCGAGGAGCTGGACGGCGGACGCATGGGGCTGCTGTGGGGCGAGGCGCATGCCATCGCCGATCCGCCGACCAAGCCGGCCACCATGAGCGCCGACGAGGCGCTCGCCACCAGCGTGACGATGAAGGTCTGGACCCTGCTGCTCGATGCGAGGACCGAAGTGGACCTGACCTCGCCCTACCTGGTGCCCGGCGAGAAGGGGATGGCCGCGTTCGAGGACCTGTCGCGGCGCAAGGTCAAGCTGACGCTGCTCACCAATTCGCTGGCCGCCAACGACGAGCCGCTGGTCCACACCGGCTACGCCCGCTACCGCGAGCGCCTGCTGGCCAGCGGTGTCGACCTCTACGAACTGAGCCCCGAGCGCACCACGGCCAACAAGCGCTTCGACATGTTCGGCAACTCGCTCGGCCGGCTGCACGCCAAGACGGCGGCCATCGACCGGCGGCGGATCTTCATCGGGTCGATGAACCTGGACCCGCGCTCGGCGACCCAGAACACGGAAATGGGCGTGGTGGTCGAC
>NZ_JBFUCJ010000175.1:0-8731 GCF_056405295.1 Variovorax sp. P1_H2
AAGGCGCTGCCGTTGTTGTTGCCGGCCGAGGTGAACGCATAGAGGATTTCCGAGAATCCGTGTGCGCCCGGATTGGCGATGCCGGCCTTGCCCGCGTCCGCGATCACGGCGACCGCGGTGCCGGCCAGCACCAGGATCGGCGTCACCAGGATCGCGATCGAGGTCAGCTTCATCTCGTGGACCTCGATCTTCTTGCCCAGGTACTCGGGCGTCCGGCCGATCATCAGCCCGGCGATGAAGACCGCGAGGATCGCGAACACCAGCATGCTGTAGAGGCCGGTGCCGACGCCGCCGAAGACCACCTCGCCGAGTTGCATCAGCACCAACGGCACCATGCCGCCCAGCGGCGTGAAGGCATCGTGCATCGCGTTGACCGCGCCGCAGGATGCCGCCGTGGTGATGGCGGCGAACAGCCCCGAGGCCGTGATGCCGAAGCGCACTTCCTTGCCTTCCATGTTGCCGCCGGCCTGCAGCGCGCTGGATGCCTGGTCGACGCCGAGCGGCGACAGCAGCGGATTGCCGGCCTGCTCGGCCGGGATGACCGCGATCACCGCCAGCACGAAGATCACCGTCATCGCCGCGAGGATGGCCCAGCCTTGCCGCAGGTCGCCGACCACGCGCCCGAAGGCGAAGCACAGCGCCGCCGGGATCAGGAAGATGGCCAGCATCTGCACCAGGTTGGCCAGCGCCGTGGGGTTCTCGTAGGGATGCGCCGAATTGGCGTTGAAGAAGCCGCCGCCGTTGGTGCCGAGCATCTTGATCGCCTCCTGCGAGGCGACCGGGCCCATGGCCAGCGTCTGCGTGGCGGTGCTCGCGTCTTCCGTCACCGGATTGCCCTGGGCATCCTTGACCGGCTGGCCCGCCGCATCCAGCTTGGGATTCTGGTAGGCCGTGGATTCCACCGTGGCCACGGTCTTGTAGGCGTCGAAGTTCTGGATCACGCCCTGGCCGACGAAGAACACGGCCATCACGAAGGAGATCGGCAGCAGCAGCCACAGGGTGATGCGCGTCAGGTCGACCCAGAAGTTGCCCACCAGGCCCTTGCCGTCCGTGCTGCGCGCCGCGAAGCCGCGGGCCAGCGCGAAGGCCACCGCGATCCCGGTGGCGGCCGAGAAGAAGTTCTGCACCGTGAGCCCGAGCATTTGCGTGAGGTAGCTCATGGTCGACTCGCCGGCATAGCCCTGCCAGTTGGTGTTGGAGACGAAGCTCACGGCGGTGTTGAAGGCCGAGTCCGGCGCGACGGCCGCCATGCCCGCGGGATTGAGCGGCAGCACGGATTGCAGCCGCTGCAGGCCGTAGACGGCCAGCGCGCCGATGGCATTGAAGGCCAGCAGCGCGAGCGCGTAGCTTCGCCAGTGCATCGCGCTGTCCGGCGAAATGCCGGCGAGCTTGTACAGCGGCGCTTCGGCGCGCTGCATCCAGCGCGGCGGCGCGCCGCTGCACAGCAGCGCCAGGTAGCGGCCGAGCGGCCAGGCCAGCAGGCCCAGCACGACGAGGTAGAAGGCCAGCAGGCCCCAGGCGGAGCTGTCCATCAGAACTCCTCGGCGCAGATCAGCGCGAACACGAGATAGGCGAACAGGAGGACGGCGAGCAGGCCGCCGAATCCGTAGAGCACTTCGAGGCTGATCACGAACGCTCTCCCTTGGGCGCTTCGAGCTTGAAGCGCCCGACCACCATTCCCGCCATCACGACCCATATCGCCGCCAGGGCGGCAATCCACACGATGTCCATCGATCTCTCCTGCTTTCAAATCAGGAATCGAGTGTGGAGAGGCGCGCGTAAAGACGGGGAACAGAGTCGACGCGGCGGCGTAAAGAAAGCGTAAATGCGGCTCGCCATCTGCGATGGTCGAATCGGCGAGAACTGCTTCTTTACCCGGACGCGACCATGCGCCACAGTGGGCGATGTCCAAATTTCTTCGTTATCTGCGCGCCGTTCTCTGGGGCTTCGTCGGCCTGGGCGGCCGCCGGGACGACGCCGACGAGCGGGTCGACCAGGCCGGCGCGCTGCCGACCATCGCGATCGCGCTGGTGCTGGTCTTGCTGCTGGTCGTCGGCCTGATCGCGCTGGCGAAATTCGCCGCCGGAACCTGATCCCAGGCTCGAGTCCGGCGGCGGAAGACTCAGCGTTTTGCCAGCAAGGCGCCCATCGCGAACACCGAGTTCGGCGCATTGACCGGTGGCGGCTTCACGCGCCCCGGGACCACCGGCACGCCGATCTTGCGTGCCGCCATGACGCCCTTGCTGATCTGTTCGTTGACCAGGCTCTGCAGCGTGATCGATTGCAGGAACTCGACCGCGCGGCGGTTCACCGATTCCCACAGCGCGTCGGTGGTGCAGCGGTGCAGCGCGCCCGGCGCATCGGGGCGCTGCGGGCGGGTCCTGGGCTCGGCCTCGTCGTCGATCGACAGGATGATGTCGGCCACGTTGATCTCGTCCGCGCTGCGCCCGAGCGAATAGCCGCCGCCCGGCCCGCGGGTCGATTCGACCAGCCCCTGGCGCCGCAGCTTGCCGAAGAGCTGCTCCAGGTAGGACAGCGAGATCCGCTGGCGCTGGTGGATGGAAGACAGGTTGACCGGGCCGTTGCGGCCGTTCAGTGCCACGTCGATCATGGCGGTGACTGCGAAGCGGCCTTTGGTGGTGAGACGCATCGATGGTTCTTTCTGTGTTGGGGCGGACTGGCGCCGCCGAGGGGGTTGCAGGCCGACGTGCGAAACGTCGTGCTGCGGGGTGCTGGCAGGCGAGGGAACAGCGGTCCCCCGCGGGCAGCGGGCCTTGGGCGTGAAGGCCTAGGCGCGGGGCGGCCGCTTCGGCTGCTCGAGGAAGGGCGAGGCCCTGAGCGCCGGCGGCGGTGGCGCGGCGAACGTCGACATCGCCAGCGGGACGAAGGGTCCCGGGATGCCGATCAGGATCTCGCTGCAATCATGGCGCTGTTCGTCATTGCCGGGCGTTTCTTCGCCGCTTTCGCCGGGCGTCCCGGCATCGACGGCATGCGAAACCACGCCGTGCTGCGCCTGCGCCGTGGCGTCGCAACCGTGCTGGCGCGCGACCGAGTGACCCTGGGCAGCGGCCGTGAAGCCGAGGCAGCAGAGCACGAACGCGAGGACAGCGGGGAGGAGCCAGCGGGGCATGTCGGGGGATTTTAGCTGTCTCTGCAGAAGGCGCCCTGCGACCCTCGAGTCGTTCTTTCTTCGTCAAGTTGGCAGCCGCACCGAATTCCGCACACTAGCCGTGCGTACCCCGCGTCAGATCAGCACGCGAGCCGCGGAATTCGCCTGTCTTGGACAGCAGTGATCGACGTCATGGCGCTTGCTCAGTCCAGCTTGACGCCGGCAGCGCGGATCACCTTGCCCCACATGGCACGGTCGGAGTTGATGAACGCGGTGAATTCGGCCGGCGTGTTGCAGCGCAGTTCACCGCCGTAGTCCCGCCACTTTTTGGCCAGGTCCTGGGACTGACAGACCTTGCCCATGGCAGCGCTCAGCTTCTCGAGGATGGCCGGGGACGTGCCGGCCGGGGCAAGAAGCCCCTGCCAGGCGATGGGCGTGTAGTCGGGCAGGCCTTGTTCGGCGAAGGTCGGTACGTTCGGGAAGCTGGGATGGCGCGCCTTGCCTGTGATGGCGAGCAGCCTGAGCTTGCCGGCCTGAACGTTGGTTGCCGCCGCTGGCAGGCCGTCGAACATCAATTGGATCTGGCCGGCTAGCAGGTCGGCATAAGGGCTGTTGCTGTTGTACGGGATGAGGTTGGACTTCACGTCCGCCGCGCTGTTGAACCATACGGCCGACAGGTGGGAGTAGCTGCCGATGCCCTGTGTGGCCACCGAGACGGAGTCCGGCTTGGCCTTCAACTGGGCGATCAGTTCCCGCGCGTCCTTGGCTTGGGCGCTGGGCGTGGCGATCAGGCCTGTGTTGAGCACGCCCAGAAGGCTGATGGGGGCGAAGTCGCGCTCGGCGTTGAAGGGAAGTTTGCTGTACAGGTGGGGTACCACGGAGAGCGAACTGGTGGTGCCGATGTACAGCGAATAGCCGTCGCTTGGAGCCTTGGCCGCGACATCCGTTCCGATGATGTTCGAGGCTCCAGGGCGGTTTTCCACGTAAACGGATTGGCCCAGGATCTTGGTCAGTTCGGCGGCCAGTTCGCGAGCGTTGGCATCCGGCCCGCTGCCCGCGGGGAAGGGGGCAATGATGCGTATCGGTTTGGTGGGGTAGTCGGCCTGCGCGGCCGCGCCGCCTGTCCCCACGCCCAGTCCAACGGCCATGGCCAGCGTAGCGGAATGTGAGGCAAGCCTCTTGATGAACGTCATGAATGTCTCCGTTTTTGCGAACTTGTGCCAATCGCACGGGGTCGAATCATAAGAAAACATGGCGTATTGTCAAATTGTGATAATAAAAGTACATTTAACCACTGTAGACGGACTTATGTTCCGGCTCGTTATCGATAGGAGACAAATTGATGCAATCATCTTCCGCTTCGGACCTGCAGTTCAGCCACATCGGGCTGTATGTGACGGACTTGCCGCGCATGGCCCGCTTCTACAAGCAGGCGCTGCGCTTCACCCAGACGGATGCGGGCGATCTGGGCGCCGTGCAGCTGGTTTTTCTCAGCCGCGACCCCAATGAGCACCACCAGCTCGTGCTGGCGACCGGCCGTCCGGCCAACATGGCATTCAACGTGGTCAACCAGATCGCCTTCCGGGTGCCCGATCTGGCGGCGCTGCGCCGCTTCCACGATCGGCTGCTGGCCGAGGGGGCGAGCGACATGCACCCAGTCACGCATGGCAACGCGGTCTCGCTCTACTGTCGCGATCCCGAGGGCAACCGGCTGGAACTGTTCATGGACACGCCGTGGTACTGCGACCAGCCGCTGCGCGAGACGATCGACCTGAATCAATCGGACGAGGCCATCCTGGCCCAGGCAGAGGCGATTGCCAAGCGGTTTCCCAAGTTCATGAGCCGGGCGCAGTGGCAGGTCGAAGTCGCGCGCCGCATGCAGGAAGACCAGAATGCCTGAGCACGCGCCTGTCTATGACGTAGCCGTCGTCGGCCTCGGTCCCACCGGCGCCACGCTGGCCAACCTGCTCGGCGCCGCTGGCCATTCGGTCCTGGTGGTGGAGAAGGAGGCGGGCATCTTCCCGCTGCCGCGCGCGATCCACTTCGATGGCGAAGTGCTTCGCATCTTCCAGGCGGCCGGGCTGCGCGAGGAGGTGCTGGCGATCTCGCGGCCCGGGACGCAGGGCATGCACTTCGTCAACGGTGTGGGCGAGACGATGCTCATCCGTGGCGGCACGGCGGCCCTGGGCCCACACGGATGCGCCAACAACTACTACTTCCACCAGCCGCAGCTAGAGGCCGTTCTGCGGGAGGGGCTGGCGCGGTTTCCCCAGGTGCAAATCAAKCTACGCCACGAACTGATCGGTGTGGAGCAGGATGACGAGCTCGCAACCTTAACCTGTCAGTCTGTGCCGGGTGGGGAGACACACACTGCGCGAGCCCGTTACGTCGTGGGTTGTGATGGCGCCCGGTCCCTCGTTCGCCAGACCATCGGCAGCCCCATGGTCGACCTAGGCCTGCGCCAACCCTGGCTGGTCTTCGACGCGGTGCTGGAGCAACCGGTGGATCTGCCGGCCTACACCGTTCAGCACTGCGATCCGAGCAGGCCGATGACCTACTGCAACGTTGTGGGCGAGCGCCGGCGCTGGGAAATCATGGTGCTTCCGGAAGACGACCGAGAGGCGCTCGTGCAGCCGGAGAACCTCTGGAAAATGGTGGCTCCCTGGGTGCGGCCCGAGCAGGCGAGCCTGGAGCGGGCGGCGATCTATACATTCCAGTCCGTGATCGCCGAAGGATGGCGTGACCGGCGCCTGTTCCTGGCCGGCGACGCCTGCCATCAAACGCCGCCATTCCTCGGACAGGGCATGTGCGCAGGCATCCGCGATGCTTGGAATCTGGCCTGGAAGCTGGATGCAATGCTGGCGGGTTGCGCATCGGACGCCCTGCTCCACACCTACGAGTCCGAGCGCAAGCCCCATGTGCGCGCGCTCATCGAATTGGCTGTGCGCTTGGGCAACATCATTCAGACGACGGACCCTTCTCTCGCTGCAGAACGGGATGCGAAGTTTCAGGCGGGCCGTCCCGAAATTTTCGAGCTTCCGCCTCAGCTTCTGGGGACCGGGGCATTCGACCCAACGGAGCCCGAGTTGGCAGGGCGGCCTTTCCCGCAGCCGCAACTGGAGGATGGGCGCTTGCTCGACGAGCTCTTGGGACGTCGTGGCGCCGTCATTGGGAGCCACCAGGTGCTTTCAGCGGCGTCGCCCGCAACCGCCTCGCGCTGGCAGCGCAGCGGCGCCGTCGTGATTGACAAGCCCGATTCGAGCCTGCAGGAATGGTTGCGCTCACACGACGCGAGTGCCGTGATACTCCGTCCGGACCGATATATCGTCGGCGTGGCACGGTCTGGGGCTGATCTGGATCGCATTTCGCAATACCTCCCCGTCGCGCCATGAGCAATTCAACGGGGGACTGCTTTGTCCGAAACTTCTTCCACGTCGAGCTTGGAGCGCATGCTAGGGGTGCTCGACCTCTTCGACGACACCCATCTGACGCAAACGGCGGAAGACATCGCCATGGCGCTGGACGTTTCGCTGCCCACCAGCTACCGCTACGTGCGGCTGCTGCTGCAGGCGGGGCTGCTGCAACGCGTGGAAGACTCGCACTACGCCCTGGGTCCGCGCATTATCCTGTTGGACCACTACATCCGGCGGGCCGATCCGGTGCTCAGGGCCGGCCTACCAATCTTGCGGGAGCTGGTCGACGCCACGGGCTTCGACTGCGTGGTCACGGGCCTGTTCGGGATGCAGGTGCTGGACACCCATCGGGAGATGGGCGGCACGCCGGCGGCGCTTGCCTACGGCAGGGGCCGTCCACGCCCGCTCTTCCTCGGCGGTGCGCCGAAGGTCCTGCTGTCCACCTTCGCCTCGGCGGCGCTGAAGAAGGTCTTCGAGACGCGGCACGAAGAAATAGTGCGCTGCGGCCTGCCGGCCGAGTGGCCCGAGTTCCGGCGGCACTACGCGGCCATCCGCAAGGCGGGGTACTACGTGTCCAACGGCGAACTGGAGCCACAGCTGGCGGCCGTGGCGGCGCCCATTCTCAAGACCGACGGCGGCGCATGGGCCGCCATCTCACTGGTGTTCGATACCTCTCGCCTGGCGATTGTCGACCTTGAAAAGCTGGTCCATCTGATCAACGAGGCCGCCGCGCGCATCGGAGCTCGGCTGGCCTAGATCCACCCAACCCCTTCATCCATCCAAAGAATCATCATGAAACTCATCAGCTATCAGTTCAATGGGCAAGACAGCTACGGCGCCGTGGTCGGCGACCGCGTGGTCGACCTGCGTGAAGTCTTCGGCACGCGTGCGTCGGACTTGAAAGCGTTCATCGCAGCGGACCTCTTCTCGGAAGCTGCCGCCAGGGTCGCCGCGGCCCAGGCCACGCTGCCGCTGGCCGAAGTCAAGCTGCAGCCGGTCATCCCCAACCCGGGCAAGATCTTCTGCATCGGTCTGAACTACGGCGATCACATTCGCGAGACGGGCAGGGAAGCAACGGAGAAGCCTGTGATCTTCCTGCGCGTGGCGGATTCGCAGCTGGCGCATGGGGACGACATCGTGCGTCCTCGCGTGTCCGAGCGCCTGGACTACGAGGGCGAGATCGCGATCGTTATCGGAAAGGGCGGCCGCCACATCTCCGAGGCCGACTCCTGGTCGCACATCGCCGGCTATAGCTGCTACAACGACGGCAGCGTGCGCGACTGGCAGGTCCACACCTCGCAGTGGGGCCCGGGCAAGAACTTCTGGAAGACCGGTGCGTTCGGCCCGTGGATGGTCACTTCGGACGAGATCGCGCCCGACCAGAAGATGACGCTGGTCACGCGCCTCAATGGCCAGGAGCTGCAGCGCGCCACGACCGACATGATGGTACACAGCATCCCGCGCCAGATCGCCTACATCTCCGCCTTCATCCCGCTGGAGGCTGGCGACGTCATCGTCACCGGCACGCCCGGTGGCGTGGGCAACAAGCGCACGCCGCAGGTCTTCATGAAGCCGGGCGACATGTGCGAGATCGAGGTCGACGCCATCGGCGTGCTGCGCAACGGCATCCGCGACGAGTAAGCCGATGAGCGACGCCGTCGCTAGGTTTCGGGCGCGGGCATCGGCGCCTCGCCCCCTCCCAAGCGCCTAACCCCGGCAGCGAATCATCTCGGCAGGCTGCAACCCCAGATCGTCGACCAGATGCATCACCGCGGCTGGCGAGATGTCGAGCTCGCGGGCGCACGCAGCGAAGCCGTTCTCGGCAGCCGCCCGCTCGAACACCTTCATTGATCGCAGCCTGCCCACGACACTTCGAAGCGGAACGGGAACTGGCCCAGGACCTCGCGGGCGATGCCGGCGGTCGCGCTGCCCGCCACCGTGACTTCGACCTGAATCCCGAAACGCGGGTCGTTGCTGACCTCGAGCCGAGAGGGCGGGGCGCCCGCATCGTGCAGCGCCGTGCGCAGCGCATCCGCGATCTCGCGCTGCCTGAGCTCGGGCTTGAAGATCTTGCCGACGCCGGTCAGGGGCATGGCCGCCACCAACCTGATCGCCTTCGGCATCGCTGCGCGTTCGGTGATCTGGTCCCTGGCGAAGGACAGCAGCTCGTCCTCGGTCGCGCGAAGGCCGGGCCTGAGCTGCACATAGG
>NZ_JBFUCJ010000176.1:0-8652 GCF_056405295.1 Variovorax sp. P1_H2
TGGCAGGTGGTGCCAGGTGGGATCTGACATCCAACGACCGCTTCCGGGCAGTTTCGACGTCCGCTGTAGACCCGCAATGGGCCCCAAGCGGTCTATCGAGGGCTCAAATCGAGGGGCAAAAAGCGGTCACTTAACGAAGGAGTTCAGCCGACGCCGAAGGCGGGGTCGACTCGTTTTGGGTGCACAGAGTGACGGTGCGCAGCGCCAACATCGGCGCGGGTGTGGGTCCGTAAGTCCTTGATTTGGCTGCGATTGCTGTTCACTTTCGTCAGGCGTATCGTGCGTTCCCCACCGATGGAGGCGCGCGATGCAAGGCTTGCAGACAACATTCCTGGGCATGCGCGAGTTGCCGCACGATCTCAGCGCCTTCGAGTTGCAGGCGTTCTTCACCTTCAGCCGCGCCGAGCATGAGCTGATCCAGACACGGCGCGGCGACTCGCTCACTCGCTCAAGCTGGGCTTGGCGCTGCATATCGGATTCCTGCGCATGAGTGGCCGCCTGCTGGACGCAGTGCGGGTCGTGCCACCGGCACTGTGGCGAGGTGCCCAGCAGCACGCAATGGCTCAGGCGGTCGCTGTACAGGGCCAGCACCACTTGCGCCGCGAGGCCGCCGAGGGACCATCCGCCGATCGCCACGCCTTCGAGGTCCAGCGCCTCGATGAGGTCGCGCGCATCCTTGGCCAAGGCCACGGGGCTGTAGGCGCGCTCGCCCGTCGAGAGGCCAAGGCCGCTGTAGTCGAACGTGATGACGCGGAAGCCCTGCGCAGCCAGCGCATCGAGAAACGCCGGGTCCCACACATCCATGTTGCCGCGGAAGCGCGTGCAAAGGACGATGGGTTTCCCCTCGCCGATCGAGCGGTAGGCCAGGCGGCGGCCTTCGACCTCAGCGAACTGGTTGGGGGTGTCGACGGCAGTGGTCATGGTGTGCTCCCGGAAGTGGACAGCATCGCCACCAGTTCGCTCGTAGTGACGATCGCGTGGGCGTAGGTGGGTCCGTTGATCTCGTGCGCGACCTTCATCGCCTCCGTCGTGAAGGCGGCGGTGGCGTCGCGCACCAGCGTGACGTGGTAGCCCAGTTCGACTGCGAACTTGCCCGTGGTCTCCAGGCAGGTGTTGGCCAGCATGCCGATGAGCACGACCCGGCGAACGCCGTGCTGGCGCAACTGGATGTCGAGGTCGGTGTTGGCAAAGCCGCTGGAGCCGCGGTGCTCCTTGATCATCACGTCCTCGGGGCGGGGCTGGAAGTCCGGATGCCATTCCGCGCCCCAGGTGCCTTCGGCAAAGAGCTGGATGCGATGGCCGCCGAGCTGGTAGGGTGTGGGGTGCGCCCAGAGGCTGAAGTCCGATGGCTTGGCCCGGTTGTGCGGCACATAGAACACCGTGATGCCGGCCGTGCGGCAGGCGGCCACGGCCTCGCGCATATGGGCGATGGTGCCGACCTCGTCCATCACCGCCTTGGCGCGGCTTTGCAGCTTGCCGTTCTCGCCGAGGAAGTCGTTGTAGGGGTCGACCAGCAACAAGCCGGTCTCGCCGGCGACGATGGTGGGTACGCTCATTGGTGGCTCCTTCTGGCATTCCAGACTGGATGGCCCGCGCGAAGCCGCCAGACCTGCAGTACGCAGCCGATGACCAGCAGCAAGAAGCATACGCCCACCGCCTTCTGCAGGGCCGGGTCTTCCGGGCTGCTGAAGAGCGGCGCGCCGGTGGGCAGGCGCGTGAAGGTCTCGGTGAGGCCCGGGATCATATGGAAGAACAGCGTGGTCGAATAGGCCAGGGTCTCGACGTAGCGCGACGCCCGGCCGAAGACCTGCGTGCGACCGGCCACGGCGGCGATGGCGAGCACGATCAGCGTGATGATGCCGAGCGCGTGCGGCGCGCCAAAGCCGCCGTGCTGGAAGATGCCGAAGCCGGTGAGGCAGGTGAGTACGGTGGCCCAGATGTAGGTCTGGCCGAGCGCTGCACTTGGAGGGATCTCGCGATAGCGGAAGAGCGCTATGACGCCGGCCGCAAGCGCGACCAGGCTGATGGCGGTGTGGACGGTGCCGAGTGGTGTCAAACCGAACATGGAGTGCTCCTTTGCGGTGAACGAGAACCCGCGAACAGCAGTTGCTTCAAACTGGAGGGTCGTGACGAACTTTCGGTCTTGGCCGACTGTAGCCGGTCGGGGCCCAAAACAGTCAAGGGCGGCGGATCAGAGCGGCCATTCGCGATCTTCCTGGCCCACCTCAGTCGCGCTCACCCGGCACAGCGAGAATCAGCTCCTCGTCAATTGCCGTTGCCCTCTGCCCGTCACGCTCGCACAATGCCCTGTTGAAGGATTTTCGATTGGGTTGAAATGGCATCTCGACCAAACGTCCTGATCATCGGAGGCGGAATTGGCGGCCTGTTCGCCGCCAATGCGCTGATCGGACAGGGGCTGCGTGTTTCGGTTTATGAACAGGCGTCCGCACTGGGCGAGATCGGCGCTGGTGTGTTTGTGACACCGAATGCGGTGCGCCACTTGGAGCGTGTGGGCCTCGGGCCCGCCGTCGAGAGATGGGGTGCGCGAGTCGGTCCCGGCTCCTACTACTTTCGCCACGACGGTACGCCGATCGCCCCGGTGCAGGTGTCGGATGCCTCCGGCTGGAACGCGACCTTTGGCATGCACCGCGCCGACTTTGTCGATTTCCTCGCTGCCAACCTGCCCGCCGGGATCGTCCATACCAGCCATCGTGCTATCGCCTTCGAGCAGACCGACGACGTAGCCCGCGTCGAATTTGCCAACGGCGCCATCGCCGAGGCCGACGTTGTGGTTGCCGCCGACGGAATACATTCCGAACTGCGTTCCTACGTCTTTCCGCCCTCGAAGCCCGTCTTTCACGGCACCATTTCTTATCGAGGTCTGGTCTCGCGGGAGCGCCTGCCGAACTGGCCGATGGACCGTTGGCAAATGTGGGCCGGTCCGTCCAGGCATTTCCTGGTCTTCCCTGTTCGTCACGGAACGATGGTCAACTACGTCGGGTTCGTGCCGACCGATGAGGAAATGAAGGAATCGTGGTCCGCGCCCGGCGATCCAGCGGTGCTGCGCCGCGAGTTCGAAGGCTGGGACCCGCGCATCGCCAATGTCCTTCAGCAGGTCGACAAGACATTTCGCTGGGCACTCTACGACCGCGAGCCGTTACCGACCTGGACCAAGGGCCGGTTGACGCTGCTCGGCGACGCGGCACATCCGATGCTTCCGCATCTGGGTCAGGGGGCCAACCAGGCAATCGAGGACGGCATGGCGCTCGCCACGATCCTGGCCCAGGTGGACACATCGGGAGTACCGGCGTCGCTACTTGCCTACGAGCGATTGCGTCGCAAGCGCGTGGCGGAGATTCAGCTTGGTGCCCGACAGAATGGACTGCGTCTCGACTCGACCGACATCGATCTCAGTGCCCGTGACGCGGCGCTCGCCGCGCACGCCGAATTCCGCAAGCGCCTCTATGCCTACGACGTGGTGGCGGATGCGCGCGCCGCCGCGGCCGCGTTGCTGCAATAGATTTCTTTCGGCGCCTGCGGGATGCGATGCTGATCTGCCGATGACGGCCGCTCTGTGGTATCTGTTGAGTGGCCATGTACCCGTTCACTGACCGCTTTAGAGCAGTTGGCCCAACTACCGCTTCTGGCCGACAGTTCCAGTTCGTAGTTCGGGCTCGAAGGTCGGCTCACTGCATACTCGACCTTGCTTGTGAGAAATCGAGGGCCTGCAGGGCCGGGCTGTCTCAGTTGAAGGGAATGTGCGTGGTGCTGATGGCGAGGGTCCTCTCGCATTCGCGCGAACCATCCGAGGGCCTCAAAGAAGATCCCCCGAGGCACTGCCTCGGGGAAAATCCACCAAGTTAGGGTGGAGGAGACAATCGGCGCACCAGAWACGGATGGTCAAGGGTCCCTGTCTGTAGGCTCGCGTTGAACCATGCAAGCCGCATGCCCATGTCGTCCGTGGATCCAGCCGGGAYCGGGGTCCGTCGGTKCCKTSGGGTCGTCTCAACTCTGGATGTAGGTGCGCAGYTGATCGATCGTCTGCTCATGGTCGGCGATGATGTCGTCCATCAGGTCACGGATGGAGATCATGCCGATGATCTGGGCGCCCTCGACCACCGGCAGGTGCCGGATGCGCTTTTGGCTCAWCATCGTCATGCACTCGCGCGTGTGGGTGCTGGGCGTCACGGTCATCACGTTGGGCGTCATGATGTCGGCAACCCTCATTTCTTTCGAACTCTTGCCCTGGAGCGCGACCTTGCGCGTGTAGTCGCGCTCGGAGACCACTCCCACGAGCCTGCCGTCCTCGACCACCATGAGTGCWCCGACCTCGTAGTCGGACAGGAGTTGGAGCGCCTCCAGCACGGTGGCGTTCGGATCGATCCGCCAGGGGGCAGAGTTGCGGCGCTTGAGGAGTTCGGAGACGGGTTTCATAAGGTCGCTCCACTTGGTTGGATGCAAGCCCTACGCAAGAGCTGCGCCCGGTCGCCATTGCCGAGGCGTTGGCCGACGTGAAGGTCGGGAAGATCGAATGCCCCATGCCCCATCGGTCGTGCATCTGTCCCATGTAGCTTTGCATGCTCTGCCAGTGTTGCTGCATCAGTTGCTGGCGGGCGGCCGCATCGGGGTTCGACCGTAAGACCGCTTCTGGCCGGTTGGAGCCAGCTATCCATGACGCCAAATCAGCGAGGCACCAGGGAAATGTTGGGTCACCCACTGGGCGAAGATGACCAGTGGCTTACGCCAGTCCCGCTTGAATGATGGGTTAGGACCGCGGATGACTGCGAACCCGTTGGTAAGCCAGCGCAAGGCCAATAATGGCTAGGAAAAAAGCCCAACAAGGCATGCGCGATATCCTCGGGGATGTCCATACCGCCATCGACGAGCCGGTGCTCAAAGATGCAGCCATCGGCACGATTGTTCGATTCAGCCATTCCAGCGTTTCGCCAACTGAGCCTGGCGGTGCTGCAGAAAAAGCAGCTGAGAATTTTGCGAAAGCCTGCAGCGAAGTAGTCCAGGCCGTGGCCATCCAGCCCGGCGACATGCTGCTCGTGAGCAACCGACTTTGCCTGCACGGCCGCGGGGAAGTTGGGGGTGAAATCGGCGGGCAGTCGAGGTGGCTGCTGCGGACCTACGGGCTGGACACGTCCCAGCTGGATGACAGTCGTCGCCATCTCGGCAATCGGCCGGCTCACGCGCTCTTTCCCTAGTGTGGAGCGCCGGAGTGGTCGGTTCTTGCCGACGCTGCTACCTTCACGCTCGGTCAGGAAGGGGTCCGGCCGGACCTCCAGGAACGAACCATCCATTGCCGTGGACTTCACAAATCCCACAGCGAGCTTCTTTGCCCGCGTGGTCGCTTCGTCCCGCGAGAGGCGTCGAACGGTATTGGTGAGCAAGAAGGACTACGACGAATATCGCCATCCTGTGGCACTTGTAAACCATGTATCTTGATTCCTGATTCATGCGACCTTGACGCGCCCCCTCTATCGCCGAAAGACCGCTGCTGGCTGCGGATTCAGCCGCTCGGGATGCCTAGGAATATATGAGGGTGAGCACAGAGAAGAGCACAAGAACTCCAAAGAAGCAGAAGTAGAACAGGCCTACGAAGCAATTAACGGCGAAGCGAGGCATTCGACTGGCGAGCTCTCGAAGCCTGTATGCAGTCGGACTCCCCCCAGGAAGAACGGCCGCGATGCCGTGCCGAAGTCCACGATGAGCACGATCCGCACCGGCAGATGCTGGAACGTCAGCTCAAGGGCCGAGGGCTGCCAGCACGCTGATCGGCGGCTACTGCCCGGCTCCGACTTGATGTCAGGCACGCGGCGTTAGCGCGCTCGCTACCGATCGCAGGTGAGCGCCTCCCTGGACTCTCCGACGCACTTTTTGTCTCCCTCATGCTGGTTTCGACTTTGCACTGAGCAAACAAATTCATCCCGAACAATCAACAACTATTCGATGGAAAGTGTCGAGTTCTAGGGCCCAAGTATCGATTTCTATTCGAACATCCCAGGCTGGATTTGTCCTGCGAAGCCCTACTCCACCGTCACGCTCTTCGCCAGGTTGCGCGGCTTGTCGACGTCGGTGCCGCGTGCGCACGCGGTGTGATAGGCCAGCAACTGCAGCGGCACCACGTGCAACAGCGGCGACAGCGCCCCGTAGTGCTCGGGCATGCGGATCACATGGATGCCCTCGCTGTTCTCGATCCGCGTGTCGCCGTCGGCCAGCACGTAAAGCACGCCGCCGCGGGCGCGCACTTCCTGCAGGTTGCTCTTGAGCTTCTCGAGCAAGGCGTCRTTGGGCGCCACGGTCACGACCGGCATCTCGCTGGTGACCAGCGCCAGCGGGCCGTGCTTCAACTCGCCGGCGGCGTAGGCCTCGGCGTGGATGTAGGTCACTTCCTTGAGCTTGAGCGCGCCTTCCAGCGCGATCGGATAGTGGAGCCCGCGCCCGAGGAACAGCGCGTTCTCCTTGCGCGCGAAGTCCTCCGACCAGCTGATGACCTGCGGCTCCAGCGCCAGCACCGACTGCAGCGCCACCGGCAGGTGCCGCATCTCCTTCAGGTAGCGCGCCTCGTCGGCCTCGCTCAACCGCTCCTTGGCCTGCGCCAGCGCCAGCGTCAGCAGAAACAGCCCCGCCAGCTGCGTCGTGAAGGCCTTGGTCGACGCCACGCCGATCTCGACCCCGGCCCGCGTGATATAGGCCAGCTTGCATTCGCGCACCATGGCGCTGGTGGCGACATTGCAGATGGTCAGCGTCTGCGCCATGCCCAGCGAGCGCGCGTGCCGCAGCGCCGCCAGCGTATCGGCCGTCTCGCCCGACTGGCTGATGGTCACGACCAGGGTCCTCGGATCGGGCACCGAGTCGCGGTAGCGGTACTCGCTCGCGATCTCGACCTGGGTCGGGATCTTCGCGATGCCCTCGAGCCAGTACTTGGCGGTGCAGCCGCTGTAGTAGCTGGTGCCGCAGGCCAGGATCAGCACCTTGTCGATCTCCTTGAACACGCGCCATGCCGCCGCGCCCGGCGCACCATCGACACCGACGCCGTCGAACAGCTCGGGCACGATGCCTTCCACGCCCTCGAGCGTGTCGGCGATCGCGCGCGGCTGCTCGAAGATCTCCTTCTGCATGTAGTGCCGGTAGGGGCCGAGCTCGGCGGCGCCGCTGTGCGCCTGCACGGTGCGCACGGTGCGGGCCACCGGCTTGTGCGCCCGGTCGACGATCCAGTACTTGCCCGGCTGGATGTCGACCACGTCGCCCTCCTCCAGGTAGACGATCTGGTCGGTCACGCCGGCCAGCGCCATCGCGTCGCTGGCCAGGAAGTTCTCGCCGGCCTCCTGGCCGACGCCGAGGATCAGCGGCGAGCCGGCGCGGGCACCGACGACGCGCTGCGGCTCGTCGCGGCAGATCGCCGCGATGGCGTAGGCGCCCTGCAACTGCTTGACGCTGGTCTTCACGGCCTCGAACAGGTCGCCGTCGTAGTGGCTGTCGATCAGGTGCGCGATGACCTCGGTGTCGGTCTGGCTCGCGAACACGTAGCCCCTGGCCTGCAGCGCGGCGCGCAGCGCCTCATGGTTCTCGATGATGCCGTTGTGCACGATCGCCACCCGCCCGGGGCGGACCGCCCCGGCTTCGGCGCCCGGGCCGTGGCTGAAATGCGGATGCGCGTTGTGCACCGCCGGTGCGCCGTGCGTGGCCCAGCGCGTGTGCGCGATGCCGGTGCTGCCCTCGATGTGGTCGTCCCGCACCTGCGCCAGCAGGTCGGCCACGCGCGAGGTGGTGCGGGCGCGCTGCAGCCCCTGGGCGTGTACCGCCACGCCGCAGGAGTCATAGCCGCGGTACTCGAGGCGCTGCAGGCCCTGAACCAGGACGGGAACGATATTGCGGCCTGAAACGGCGCCGACGATGCCACACATGGAACTTCTCCTTCGGTTGGAGCCGCGATGGTAGGCCTCGTCAAACGAAATATGGAATCATGCACAGATATGTTTTGTCTTAATATTTCATCAAACGAGTATCGAGATTATTTATTCCATAATTCATATAATTATGAAATTTATTGACCTTGACGAAACGGACCTTCGCTTGCTCGACGCCTTGCAGCGAGACACCTCCGAGAGCAACCAGTCGCTGGCGGAGCGGCTCGACATCTCGCCGCCGACCTGCCTGCGCCGCCTGCGTCGCCTGCGCGAAGGCGGATGGATCCAGAGCGAGGTCGCGATCCTGGACCCTGCGCGCATCGGTGCGCTGCTGACCGCGGTGGTGGAGGTCTCGCTCGACCGGCAGGATGCCGGCTCGCTGGAGGCCTTCGAGCGGCGGGTGGCCCCGGACGACGCGGTGCAGCAGTGCTACCGCGTCTCGCCCGGTCCCGATTTCGTGCTGATCGTCACCGTGCGCGACATGCCCGGCTACCAGGCGCTGGCGCAGCGCCTGTTCACGAGCGACGCCAACGTGCGCAACGTCAAGGCCTTCTTCAGCGTCCACCGCTCCAAGTTCGCGCCGCAACTGCCGCTGCCCGACCCGGCCTGAGGCCCGTCGCGCCGGGACTGCCAGGGTCTGTTCACACTATTTCCGGGGTCGCGAAGGCCTGCCAGGACGGGCCAATCAAGGCGCGCGACGCGGCATGTGCGTTGGCACATGCAAGGCGTGCAACGC
>NZ_JBFUCJ010000177.1:0-8586 GCF_056405295.1 Variovorax sp. P1_H2
CTCCCCCACTGCGTGTGGGTCGCTGCCCCCCGAGGGGGCAGCAGGCCGGCTTGGGGCGGCCCGGCGCCGGCCTGATCAAATCAGCGCGGCCAGGTCGGGCCAGTGGTGGCGCAGCAGCGCGGCTTCGTCGCTGTCGGGCTGCATGAAAGTGAAGTCGTCGAAGTCGAAGCCCGGCCCGACCGTACAGCTCACCAGCGTGTAGTCGGGGCCCGTCGGCGTCACGATCGGCCGCGCCGCCTGCCACTGGCCGGCGGGCACGGTGTGCTGGGGGCGGGTGCCGTGGACGTCGACCGGGCCGAGGCGCAGATGGGCGGGCGGCGTGCGCAGTGCCGCGTCGCTGGTCCAGAGCGCCAGCGGGGCGCCCTCGAGATGAATCCAGACCTCGTCGGACTGCACCCGGTGCCAACGCGAGTGCTGGTCGGCCTCGAGCAGGAAATAGATGGTGGTGAGCGCATCGCGCGCCGCCCGCCCGTCGGTCGGCATCACCTGCGCGGCCGAGCGGAACATTTCACGGAACCAGCCACCTTCGGGATGGGGCTGCAGCTGGAGGGTCTCGATGAGTTGTCGTGCGCGCATAGGGCTCATTGTGGCGCGCGCAGCGCCGTCAGAAGCTTGTCGTGCACGCCGCCGAAGCCGCCATTGCTCATGCACACGATGTGATCGCCGGGGCGCGCCGCCGCCGCCACTTGCGCGACCAGGGGCGCGATGGCGCCCGCCACCCGGGCCCGGTCGCCCATCGGCGACAGGGCCGCCGCAGCATCCCAGTCGAGCCCGCCGCTGTGGCAGAACGACAGATCGGCGGCCTCCAGGCTCCAGGGCAACTGGGCCGCCATGGTGCCGAGCTTCATGGTGTTGCTGCGGGGCTCGAAGACCGCAAGGATGCGGTCCTGCCTGCGGCCGGCGGCGTCGAGCTTCTGGCGCAGGCCGTCGAGCGTGGTGCGGATCGCAGTCGGATGGTGGGCGAAATCGTCGTAGACCGTGATCGTCCCCGGGCTGCGCTCCACGCTGCCGCGCAGCTCCATGCGCCGGCGCACGTTGCGAAAGCCGGCCAGCGCCTCGGCCGCTTCGGCCGGTGCGACGCCGACGTGCTCGGCAGCGACGATCGCGGCCAACCCGTTCATCTGGTTGTGCAGGCCGGAGAGTGCCCATTCGACCCGGCCGACGCGTTCGCCCCGGCGCAGCACGTCGAAAGCGTCGTGCGGACCCGCGGCCTGCCATTCGCCACCGGCGCCGAAGCGCGCCAGCTCGCTCCAGCAGCCCTGGGCCAGCACGCGCTGCAGGCTCTCCTCGGTGGCATTGACGACCACCCGGCCCCGGCCCGGGACCGTGCGCACCAGATGGTGGAATTGCCGCTCGATCGCCGCCAAGTCGTCGAAGATGTCGGCGTGGTCGAACTCCAGGTTGTTCAGGATCACGGTGCGTGGGCGGTAATGGACGAACTTGCTGCGCTTGTCAAAGAAGGCCGTGTCGTATTCGTCCGCCTCGATCACGAATGTGGCCCCCACGCTCCCCACTGCGTGTGGTTCGCTGCCCCCCGAGGGGGCCGCAGGCCGCCTTGGGAGCGGCCCGGCGCCGGCCTGGGCGCCGGTCGCTCCACCGAGCCGCGCCGAGACGCCGAAGTCGAGCGGCACGCCGCCGACCAGGAAGCCGGGCGCCCGGCCGGTGCGCTCGAGGATCCAGGCCAGCATCGAGGTGGTGGTGGTCTTGCCGTGGGTGCCGGCGACGGCCATCACGTGCCGGCCCTGCAGCACCTGCTCGGCCAGCCATTGCGGTCCGCTGGTGTAGGGAGCGCCGGCGTCGAGGATGGCTTCCATCAGCGGAAACTTCGGCTGGCCGTCCGCCAGCCGGCCCCGCGACACCACGTTGCCGACCACGAAGACATCGGGCTTCAAGGCCAGCTGGTCGGCGCCGAAGCCCTCGATCAGATCGATGCCGAGCGCGCGCAGCTGGTCGCTCATCGGCGGATAGACGCCGGCGTCGCAGCCCGTCACCCGGTGGCCGGCTTCGCGGGCAAGCGCCGCCACCCCCCCCATGAAGGTGCCGCAGATGCCGAGAATGTGAATGTGCATCGGTCGATTCTAGGGACGCGCCGGGGGCATCCGCCCGCAATCCGCGCAGTGCGGCAAAATGACCCGATGGACACGTCGAAGCAGGAAATTGCCGCCACCGCGGCCCGCCTCGTGGTCGAGGAGGGGCTGGAATACGGGCCCGCCAAGCGCCGCGCGTTGCGCGATCTCGGCTTGCCTTCGCGCACCGCGCTGCCGAACAACGACGAGGTCGAGGCGGAGGTCCGCGACTACATCCAGCTTTTCTGCGCCGACACCCAGCCGCAGGAGCTGCAGGCGCTGCGCCTGCTGGCCCTCGAATGGATGGAGCGCATGGCGCAGTTCCGTCCCCATGTGGGCGGCGCGGTCTGGCATGGCACCGCGACACGGCTGTCGGACATCTACATCCAGTTGTTCTGCGACGATTCGAAATCGGCCGAGATCGCGTTGATCGATCACCATGTCGACTACGAACCGCGCATGGTCACCGGCTTCCACGGCGAGCAGGTCGAGGCGCTCAGCGTCCATACCAGCAGCCGCACGCTGGGTGAGGAGGTTGGCGTCCACCTGCTGGTCTACGACCTGGACGACTTGCGTGGGGCGCTCAAGCCCGACTCGCAGGGGCGGGCGCCGCGGGGCAACCTGGCGGCGCTCCGGCGGCTGATGGAAAAGGAAAGGGACGGCGGATGAGCCCGAGTCCCACACGGCGCGCCTGGCTCTATGGCGGCGTGGCCGCGGTCGCGGCCGCAGCCGGGATCGGCGGTGCCTGGTGGAAGCAGCGCCAAGGCGGAAGCGGTGGCGGAGAACAGATCGACCCGGCCTTCTGGGCGCAGCGATTCGAGCGGCCGGAGGGCGGCGAACTCGTTGTCGAGCGCCTTCGCGGCAAGCCCCTGCTGGTGAACTTCTGGGCCACCTGGTGCCCGCCCTGCGTCGAGGAAATGCCAATGATCGACGCCTTCTTTCGTGAAAACAATGCCAATGGTTGGCAAGTGGTCGGATTGGCCATCGATCAGCCCACCGCGGTGCGCAAGTTCCTGGCCAGGACGCCGGTCAGCTATCCGATCGGCCTGGCGGGCCTGCAGGGCACCGAGCTGGTCAAGCAGCTGGGCAACACGGCAGGCGGGCTGCCCTTCACCGTGGTGGTCGATTCGGACGGCTCGATCGCGGCGCGTAAAATGGGCAAGCTCGACGCCGCCGACCTGCAATCATGGCGACGGGCATAGTTCACGGCTAGAATCCAGCCCCTATCAATCCGGTAGTTGGCGCTGAAACGCCGAAATAACCGGATCTTCAGGCGAGTTAAATTCAAATGACCGGCAAAGCCGGCGCTGGAGTCCCATGGATCTACGCAAGCTCAAGACACTGATCGACCTGGTGTCCGAATCCAACATTTCCGAACTGGAAATCACCGAAACCGAAGGCAAGGTTCGGATCGTCAAGGGTGGTATCGCGGCACCGGTCCAGTACGTCCAGACGCTGGCTGCACCCGTTGGCGGCCAACAGGCTGCCAGCGCGGCACCCGCCATTGCGGCTGCGCCCGCCGCTGCCCCGGCCGAGGCCGCACCTGTGGGGCACGCGATCAAGTCGCCGATGGTCGGCACCTTCTATCGCTCGTCGAGCCCGGGCGCCCCGGCCTTCGTGGAGATCGGCAGCCAGGTCAAGGAAGGCGACACGGTCTGCATTATCGAGGCGATGAAGATCCTCAACGAGATCGAGGCCGACAAGGCCGGAACCGTGACCCAGATCCTCGGCGAGAACGGCCAGGCGGTCGAGTACGGCCAGCCGCTGTTCATCATCGAGTGAGCATGTTCAAGAAGATCCTGGTCGCCAACCGCGGCGAGATTGCTCTGAGAATCCAGCGCGCATGCAGTGAACTGGGCATCAAGGCGGTAATGGTGTATTCCGAAGCCGATCGCGACGCCAAGTACGTCAAGCTGGCCGAGGAAGCCGTGTGCATCGGCCCCGCGCCGTCCTCGCAGAGCTACCTGAACATGCCCGCCATCATCTCGGCGGCCGAAGTGACCGACTCGGAGGCGATCCACCCGGGCTACGGTTTTCTGAGCGAGAACGCCAACTTCGCCGAGCGCGTCGAGCAGAGCGGCTTCCAGTTCATCGGCCCCACGCCCGAGTCGATCCGCATCATGGGCGACAAGGTGTCGGCCAAGCAGGCGATGATCAAGGCCGGCGTGCCCTGCGTGCCGGGCTCCGAGGGTGAGCTTTCCGACGACGCGACCACCAACAAGCGCATCGCGCGGGCGATCGGCTATCCGGTCATCATCAAGGCCGCGGGCGGCGGCGGCGGGCGCGGCATGCGGGTGGTCCACACCGAGGCGGCGCTGGTCAATGCGATCCAGATGACCAAGGCGGAAGCCGGCGCGGCCTTCAACAATCCGGCCGTCTACATGGAGAAGTTCCTCCAGAACCCGCGCCACATCGAGATCCAGATCCTCGCCGACAAGCACAAGAACGCGGTCTACCTGGGCGAGCGCGACTGTTCCATGCAGCGGCGCCACCAGAAGGTGATCGAGGAATCGCCGGCGCCGGGCATCCCGCGCAAGCTGATCGAGAAGATCGGCGAGCGCTGCGCCGCCGCCTGCAAGAAGATCGGCTACCGCGGCGCCGGCACCTTCGAGTTCCTCTACGAGAACGGCGAGTTCTACTTCATCGAGATGAACACCCGCGTGCAGGTGGAGCATCCGGTGACCGAGTTCACCACCGGCATCGACATCGTGAAGACGCAGATCATGGTGGCGGCGGGCGAGAAGCTGCCCTTCACCCAGCGGCAGATCGAGATGCGCGGCCACGCGATCGAGTGCCGCATCAACGCCGAGGACCCGTACAAGTTCACGCCCTCGCCGGGGCGCATCACGATGTGGCATCCGCCGGGCGGACCGGGCGTGCGTGTGGACTCCCACGTGTACACCAACTACTTCGTGCCGCCGAACTACGATTCGATGATCGGCAAGATCATCGTCTACGGCGACACCCGGGAACAGGCGATGGCGCGCATGCGCACGGCGCTCAACGAGACCGTGATCGAAGGCATCCAGACCAACATCGCGCTGCATCGCGAACTGATGGTCGACGCCAATTTCATGAACGGCGGCACCAACATCCACTATCTCGAAGAGTGGCTCAGCGCCCACAAGCGCTGAGAGGAATCGCCGTGTTCGAACTTCGCCTGCTGGCGCCTGAAGATCTGGTCGAGACCGTCAGCGACGCGCTCGACGCGCTCGATGCGCTGAGCGTCTCGGTCGAGGACGCCGATGCGCAGACCGACGCCGAGCAGGCCCTGTTCGGCGAACCGGGCATGCCGCCGCCCAAGGATGGCTGGCAGCGTTCGCGCGTGATCGCGCTGTTCGCCACCGAGGCGCTGGCGCGCGAGGCGGCCGCGCTGCTCGAGGCGCAGGATTTCTTCGCCGAGTGCCGGCTGCTGGGCCTGGCCGACGTGCCCGAGCAAGACTGGGTGCGCCTGACGCAGTCGCAGTTCGCGCCGGTCGAGATCACGCCCGAGTTCTGGATCGTGCCGACCTGGCACGAACCGCCGGCGCAGGCGCGCCAGGTGATCCGGCTCGATCCGGGGCTGGCCTTCGGCACCGGCACCCATCCGACCACGCGCATGTGCCTGCGCTGGATCGCCACGCGCGGCACGCTCGCGGGCCGGCGCGTGCTCGACTACGGCTGCGGCTCCGGCATCCTGGCGATCGGCTCGGCGAAGTTCGGTGCGCTCGACATCGACGCGGTGGACATCGACGAGGCCGCGGTGGAATCGACCCGGCTCAATGCCGAGGCCAATGGCGTTGCCTTGAAGGCCGGTCTCCCGGAGGCTGCCGCGGGCCGCTACCAGATCGTGCTCGCGAACATCCTGGCGACGCCGCTCAAGGTGCTCGCGCCGTTGCTCTGCGGCCACGTCGCGCCGGGCGGCGACCTGGTGCTGGCCGGCATCCTGGAGCGGCAGGCCGACGAGTTGAAGGCAGCCTATGCCCCCTACGCGGCGCTCGAGGTCAGCGACAGCGAAGACGGCTGGATCCTGATGACAGCGAAGGCTACGCCCTAGCGGCCGGCGCAGCCAGGCCCGTTGGTGAAACACCGCGGAACCGGCTTTGCCGGGCCGCTGGTGTTGCCCCCGGCAGGGGGTGGGCGCCCGACACGAAGTGCGGGCAACCTGGGGGCGAGCAATACAATCGGCGCCTCATGAGCCTGGTCACCCGCTGCCCCGCGTGCGACACCACATTCAAGGTGGTGCGGGACCAGCTTCGCATCTCCGATGGCTGGGTGCGCTGCGGGCGTTGCAGCCAGGTGTTCGATGCCACCGTCGACCTGCAGGAAACGGCAGACACTCTGCCCGCGGCGCCGGCGCCGGTGCCGCTGTCCGAGCCCGTGCCGGCCTCGGAAGACCAGCCTGCGCAAGCCGACCCTGATCCGGAGCCCGAGCCCGAAGCCGAAGCCGAAGCCGAAGCCACGGCCGCAGTCGTCCCTGCCGGCGCCCCTCCGAAGGACATTGCAGAGGCCGACTTCTTCGACGACGAACTGGCTTCGGGTCCGGCGCCGCTGGCCGAAGCGCCGGCCTTCGCGGACACGCGTGCGCTGTCATGGCCCGATCCGGACTCCCTGCTGCTCGGCGACGAAGGGCGCAACGCCGTTCGTCCTCCCGTGCCGCCGCCGCTGTCCTTCCCGGACATCGACCTCACGCTGCCTGCGCGGCCGATGGCGCCGCCGAGCGATGCCGCAGCGCCGGAGCCGGAGCTCGGCGATCCCAGCGATGCGCAACTGCAGAAGGCGCTGCGCCGCGAGCGCGTCAAGTCGGCCCGGATGGCCAGGGTCAAGGCGAGGGAGCGGGCGGGCGCGTTGGCCGGCGCCGCGCCGCTGGTCCTGGCCGCCAGCGAGTCCGAAGCGGCGTCCGTCGGGGCGCTTCATCGCGCGGCGGGCCCGGCCTTCCTGGGGATCGACGAAGCGCCGTCCCGGTGGGGCCGTCCCGTGGTCAGGCTTTCGCTGTTCGCCACGGCCGTGCTGGCGGCGCTTCTGCTCGCGGCCCAGGTCCTGCATCAGGAGCGCGACCTGATCGCGGCGCGCCAGCCGGCGCTGCGCCCGTTGCTGAACGTTGTCTGCCGTGTCGCCGGATGCGAGCTTTCGGCGTTGCGGCAGATCAACGACATCAAGATCGATGGCGCATCGTTCGCGCGCGACAAGAGCGGCGACGGCTTCCAGCTCAACTTCACGGTGCGCAATGTCGCCGCCGTGCCGCTCGCGATGCCCGCGGTCGAACTCTCGCTGCTCGATACGCAGGAGCGAGCGGTGGTGCGGCGCGTGCTCATGCCCCTCGACTTCGGTGCGCCGGCGGTGCTGCCGGCGCGTACCGAGCGCTCGGCATCGCTGTCCCTCAGGCTCGGCGGCGCCGAGGCGGCGTCGATGCCGCCGGTCGCCGGTTTTCGCATCGAGGCGCTCTATCCCTGAGCCTCTCGACCTTCCAGTTTCTTCAATCCAACCAGTGGCTCTCCCATGGCAGCAGTGATTTGCGGTTCGCTCGCGTTCGACACCATCATGACTTTCGAGGGGCGGTTCGCGGACCAGATCCTTCCGGACCAGTTGCACATCCTCAACGTGTCCTTCCTGGTGCCCGGGCTGCGGCGCGACTTCGGCGGCTGCGCCGGCAACATCGCCTACAGCCTCAATGCCCTGGGCGGCACGGCGCTGCCGATGGCGACGGTCGGCAGCGACGGCGCCGACTACCTCGAGCGCCTGCGCTCGCTTGGCATCAGCACCGAGTTCGTGCGCCAGGTCGACGACACCTTCACGGCCCAGGCCATGATCATGAACGACCGTGACAACAACCAGATCACGGCCTTCCACCCGGGCGCGATGCAGCAGGCGCACATCACGAAGGTCGCTGCGCGCGAGGACATCCGGCTCGGCATCGTGGCGCCCGACGGCCGGGACGCGATGCTGCAGCACGCCGAGCAGTTCAAGGCGGCCGGCATCCCCTTCGTCTTCGATCCGGGTCAGGGCCTGCCGATGTTCGACGGCAAGGAACTCGCGCACTTCGTCGACCTGGCGAGCTGGGTCGTGGTCAACGACTACGAGGGCAAGATGCTGTCGCAGCGCACCGGCTGGAGCCTGGCGGAGATCTCGAAGCGGGTGCGTGGCCTGGTCGTGACGCTGGCGGCGCAGGGCTGCGAGGTCTGGACCCAGGGCGAACGCGAACATGTGCCGGCCGTCACGCCCGAGGCGGTGGTCGAGCCGACCGGCTGCGGTGACGCCTGGCGCGGCGCCTTGCTGTTCGGCCTCGAGCAAGGCTGGCCGCTGGCGCGCTGCGCCGCTCTCGGCAACCATCTGGGCGCGCTCAAGATCGCCCAGCGTGGTCCGCAAAACTACCAGGTCGACCGCCAGGCGCTGGGGATTTAGCCCACCCCGAAGCGCCTGCGGCGCCCCGAGTCGCTGCCAGAGGCAGCGGCTCTTCGGTTCCGTCCAAGCCTGCGCAGGCAGGCTTGGAGCCGCGGACCTCAGCCCCTCAAGGGGGCGATACCCGCGGCCTGGCAAAGCC
>NZ_JBFUCJ010000178.1:0-8494 GCF_056405295.1 Variovorax sp. P1_H2
ACCACCGACAGCGTGTTGCCGTCCGATGCCGAACGCGCCAGCACCTGCAGGCCGACCACGCCGCCGGCACCGGGCTGGTTGTCGACGATTACGGAAGCACCGAAGGCCTTGGAAAGCGCAGGCTGCGCTGCGCGCGTGATCGCATCGACGCCCGAACCAGCGGCATTGGGCAGGATGAATCTCACCGTGCCTGACTGCGCATGCGCGGCAATTGCCCATGGACCAGCAACCAGGCCGGCCGCCGATGCCGCCAGTAGCGCCCGGCGCGAAATGCGAATGCTCGATGTGCTCATGTATGTCTCCTTTGTCTTTTTGGGCGCCCCTTGGATCCGCGCCATGGTCATCCCACGATTCTGCGGCTGCGCATGGCCTCGACCTCGGCGTCGCTGCAGCCCATTTGCTTCAGCAATTCAGTGGTGTGTTCGCCCAGGCGCGGCGGGTCCATTCGCACGCCAAGGCGCTGCCCCTCCAGCGTGATGGGGAACAGGGTCGTCTTGACCGTCTGGCCGGCCTTGGGCCCGTCCGACAATCGCATGTCGGCCAGGCCGCCGGTGGCGAGCAGGTGCTCGTCGCCATAGAGGTCTTCGGGCCTTCGGATGGGTGCGAATGGCAGTCCGGCCTTCTCCATCACCTGCGCCAACTCGGACGCGCTGCGCCCGGCGATGCGCTCGGCAATCGCCTTCAGAAGGCGCGGCCGGTGCACGACCCGCTGGTTGTTGGTGGCGAGTTCCGGCTCGGCCTTGAGGTCGGCGAAGCCCAGCGCATCGCAGAAGACCAGCCACTGGGCGTCGCTGACGGCAGCCAGGAAGATCTGCTCGCCATCCTTGACCGTGAAAACGTCGTAGACCGCCCAGGGATTGTCGCGCGCGGGCATCGGCGCCGGATGCTTGCCCGTCACCGCGAACTGCAGCATGTGCTGGCCCATCAGGAAGACGTTGTTCTCGTAGAGCGCGGATTGGATCTCCATCCCGCGCCCAGTGATGCCGCGCTGGATCAATGCGCCCAGCACCGCGATCGCCCCGAACAATCCGCCCATGATGTCGTTGACGCTGGTGCCGGCGCGCAGCGGATCCCCGGGGCGCCCCGTCATGTACGCCAGGCCGCCCATCATCTGCACCACTTCGTCGAGCGCCGTGCGATGGTCGTAGGGTCCGGGCAGGAAGCCCTTGTGGCTGGCGTAGATGATGCGCGGATTGACTTTGGCGAGCGACGCGTAGTCGAGCCCGTACTTCACCATCGTGCCCGGCTTGAAGTTCTCGGCCACGACATCGGCCGTCGCGGTCAGGCGCCGCGCCATGTCGGCACCTTCCTCGCGATGCAGGTCGATGCCGATGCTCTTCTTGTTGCGGTTGAACATCGGGAAAAAGCCGGCACCGGCACCGACCAGGCGGCGGCTGTGATCACCATCCACCGGTTCGATCTTGATCACCTCCGCGCCCAGATCGGCAAGCACCATGCCGCAGGTGGGGCCCATCACCATGTGGGTGAACTCGACGACGCGCAGGCCCTTCAAGGGCTGGGCGACTTGCAACCGATCGGTCATGCGGCTTGTTCCTCGGTCATGGTCTTTGGAAGCCCGGCGCGCCAGAGGGTGCCGTGAAGAGTCTCTCCCTCGAGCCAGTGCGCGACCTTCTTTCGCAACGCCATCAGCGCGTTGAAATCCTGACCGGTCTCGATGCCCATGCTCGCCAGCATGTAGGCCAGGTCCTCGGTGGCGACGTTGCCGCTGGCACCTGGCGCATGAGGGCAACCACCGATGCCGGCCAGGCAGGCATCCAAGCGGCTGATGCCGAGTTCGAGCGCGGCATAGACGTTGGCCAGCCCGAGACCGCGCGTGTCGTGGAAGTGCCCGCAATTGAGTTTGTCGCCGGCGATCGGCAACACCGCTTCGAACAGCGAGCGCACCATGGCCGGATCGGCATAGCCAACCGTATCGGCCAAACCGATGGCTTCGGCGCCGGCATCGATGACGGCCTTGACCAGACGAACAACTTCCGAGGGCTCGACCCGGCCCTGCAATGTGCAGCCGAAGGCGGTGCTGATGCCGACCTCGATCCGCGTGCGCGAGCCGCGTGCGTCGCGCGCATCGCGGATGCGCGCAATGTCCTCGATCACCTGGTCGGGCGTCTTGTGAAGATTGGCCAGGCTGTGCGCGTGGCTGGCCGACAACGGCAGCAGCATCAGATCGGCCTCGCACTCCATCGCGCGCTCGGCCCCCTTCAGGTTGGGCACGAGCACCGATGCTTTGAGGCCGGGCAAGGTCCTGGCGAAGGCCACCAGTTCGGCGGTGTCGGCCAATTGCGGCAGCAGGCGCGCGGGCACGAAGGACCCGACTTCGATCTCCCGCTGTCCGGCTTCGTAGGCGTCGCGAATCCACTCGAGCTTGGCGGCAGTCGGCACCACGCGCGGGATGATCTGCAGGCCGTCACGCAGACCTACCTCGCGGATCACGACCTGCTGCGGCAACGCAGATGAACGGCTCATTGCTGGTCTCCTGGAAGTTTGGTTTGTCCGAGTCTAGAATTTCCGGATACTCCTTGCTTCTCAATTTGAGAAGCGCTGAATTCCCGATCGGAATATCTTGCGCGACCTTGATCTCACCACCCTGCGCCTGTTCGTGGCGGTCTGCGAGACCGGCAGCATGGCGCGCGCCGGCGAGGACGCCGACATCGTCGGCTCGGCAATCAGCAAGCGGCTCGCCCAGCTCGAAGATCGCCTTCGCACGCCGTTGCTGATGCGCAAGCGCCATGGCGTCGTGCCCACGCCTGCGGGCCAGACGCTGCTCGAGCATGCGCGCGCCATGCTGGACACCGCCGCGCGCATCGAGCGAGACATGGACAGCTACCTGGCGGGTGCCCGCGGCCAGGTCCGAATCCTGGCCAGCATCTCGACCATGGGCGCGTCGCTGGCGAATGATGTCGCCTCCTTCCTGAAGATGCCGCCGCATCGCACGATCAAGGTGGACTTCGAAGAGCGCTTGAGCCCGGAGGTCGTTGCCGGCGTGCGCGACGGCCTGGCATCGATCGGCGTTTGCTGGGACGAGGCCGACCTTGGGTCATTGCAGACTCGCCCCTATCGCAGCGATCACCTGTGCATCGTGGTCCCGACCGGCCACCCTCTTGGATCGTTCAAGTCAGTGCGCTTCGAGCAAACGCTCGACTACGAGCATGTGGGCCTGCCTGTCGGCAGYACGCTCCAGCGCATGCTTCAACGCGCCGCCGCCTTGTCGGGCCGCACGTTGATCCATCGAATCATCATTGCCAATTTCGAAGCCGCGTTGGGCGTCGTGCGCGCCGGCCTGGCGATTGGCGTCATTCCGCGGGAAGTAGTCGGGCGGCAAGGGACCGCCAGCGGCCTGCATGTGGTCTCGTTGGCCGAGACATGGGCCGAGCGGCGCTTCGTGCTTTGCTTTCGCGACGCGCAGGGCCTTTCCGTGGCAGCCTCGCTCCTGTCCGACTACTTGAGCACCCGGATGCAGAGTCGTCGTCCCGACTGAAGTGGCTCCCGAAGCCCGCTTGCATCTGGATTGCCGTCGTTCCCGACGCGTGTGGGACCGACCGAGACGGGCCCGGAGTTCCACTCCGGCTGTTTGGATAGCTGCCATTCGATGGGCCTTGGTCGCAGAGGCGGGGTCCAGCTTGAGCGACGGCAACGGCTACGTCTGCACCACCTTGTAACCGGTCGTCGATACGGAGATCACTTTGGCACTGGGATGACCGGAATCGGCGCTACAGCGTGAGCTCGCCCAGCGGCGGGGAAGGACAGCTACCGCTGCGCACTTGCCGTACAGCGGTCGCTGACGACCGGCAGGGTAAGGCCAGGGGAGACGTGGCCGCCCATTGATGCCGGCGGCCCGGGCGTTAAGTTCATCACAGGCACCGCGGCTAATCTGGGCAGTGGCATTAAGTTCACCGTATCGAGAGATCAGGTTGTCAACGGCGTGCTGCTGGCGAACCGGGTCGAATCTAATTGTTCGATTCGCTCAGCGGGCTTTGGCGCCGGTCAACCGCGAGGCAATCGACGCGTTGGTGAAGATCGCGGCCCTCATTTCATCACGGACAACAATGAAAAAGTATTCATATTTCGTGGCAGCTGCATGCGCCTTGCTCGGCCTGGCTAGCGTCGCGCACGCGGTCAACATCGACATCAATGTGGGCACGCCAGCGCCGGTCTACGTCGCACCGCCGCCTGTGTACGTTGCCCCGCGACCGGTGTACGTGCCTCCGCCTGCACAGGTGGTGGTTGTGCCCGGCTGGTATGGCGAGCGGTACTACGATGGGCATCGCTATTGGAGCCGACACGAGTGGGAGGCCCGCGAGCACTACGACCGAGACCGTCATCACCACGAAGGCAATCGCTACCACTGCCCACCGGGCCACGCCAAGAAGGGCGAGTGCTGACCAGTCAGCCGGTCAATCAAGTTGCATATGGCGGCGCATCTGCCCACGACGCTACCTGCAGCGACGCTGGCCAGTTGCCTCAGGTTCTGCAATTCGAATTTCTGAAACTGCGATGACTGCATGCAACTGAATGCCTTGGCTTCCTCAGCAAACCGGTGAACTGCATCCGCCAGCGCATCACGGCCTTGGAGGCGAAATGAAATCGGAGCGAGCGGCCCAAACAACAAAGCGCGCTTGGGTTCGGGCCAACGTTCAGGATTTCGGCTCGATGCCCGCGCGGGTGCGAGATTTTGCGCTTCGGTCCCAACGGACTGTCGTCCAACTGCCTCGGCACCAGGCTATATGACTGCAGCAGGCCGACGGTTCTAGTTCGAGGTCCAAGCTCGAACGCGTGCTCTAGACTGGTTGCAGCCGGTTGAATTTCTGGGGCGAACGACGGCGACCGTTGAAAGCTGACTTTCGGGCTTTTCTTCGCGACCGGCTCGTCTACTTCAGAACTTGACCTTCGCCAACATCGTGAGGACGTTCGGGGTAGGGCAGGGGTCGGATCGCTGGTGGCAGTGGACGGCAAGGACGGCGTTGCCCGTCAGGGGCTGCTTTCGAATGTCGCGACATGGCGGTCAGGGCCCATCACGGTCGGTCGCCCGCGACCGTCCAACGGTCCCTATCCRGCCGAGACCGGCCGTTGGCTTCGGCCCATGAAGATCAGCCTGCCGCCCTCTTCGGGTCAGCTTCTTCATAACCGTTCGAACAGGACAAAAGGCTGACCCGACGGCCGGGCGACGAGCGAGAACCGCAATGGCAAGGCCGCTAAGCGCGACTGGCTCCGACGAGGACAAACAACATGGTCGCCGGCTTGCTACTTTTGTTGCGCCAAGCGTGCCGTGTACCGTTTTGGATGACCACATCCCGTGGCGCAAGCTTCTTCATGACACCATCGTCAAGTTCGAGATGAAGCTCACCTTCAATCAGCACACCGTAGTCGATCGAATCCGTGGTGTGCATGCCAGGGTTGTCCATCTCGAACTTCTCCGCCAAGCCTGGTAGCACTTTCATGTACTCGGAGCCCGCAGCCGCCGGATCGAACTCGGGACTCATCATCACAGCGTCCGGAGGGAACGTGATGAACATGAGGTTTGTGCCGCCCGGAGGCGGAGCCCAGGAGCTGGCGGAGACCGCCGGGTCCCCTTCGACCGGCCGTATTGATGCATTGGGAGGGGTCTCCCACAAGAATGAAGTGACGAAGCCGGGAACGTGCTCGAATTCTGTCGAGCGCGGCGAGGTCGCGTCAGATTTGAAGACGGACTTCCCTGCCTGGTCCAGGCTCGTGACGATGCGTCGGATGTGTTGCATGCTGGTCTCCTGCTTGTTCATCAATGAATGATCACGACGTTCGTGAACCCGCCGCCGCGCTGATCAACCGCATCCAGCGCCTTGTTCACCTGGTCGAGCGTGAAGCGCTCGTGCTCGAACACGCCCAGGTTCAACGTACCGGCGTGCGCCATGGCTGCCATGTCCTGGCCCTCTGCAGTCGTGAACCACAGTGAGCCGATGTAAGACTTCTGCAAGCACATCAATGGGAACGGTTCGAGCGGTACGGGGTCGGCAACGCCGCCGATGTTGATCGCCTTGCCGCCGCGGCGCAGCGCGTTGAATGAATCGAGAACCGACGACACCGGCGCGTTGGGGCCGAGCGCCTCGATGAGCACATCGACGCCATGGCCACCGGTCGCCTCCATCACGATCTCTGCAGTCGGCCGTTCACCGAGCACGATCGGAACGATGCGGGATGGATCAAGTTGATGCAGCTTCTCGAGCAGTCCTCTGTTTCTGCCGGTGGCATAGATCTTGGCCGCACCCATCGCAAGCGCCAGGATGACAGCACCCAGCCCCAATGTGCCCGTCCCCCCGTCGATCAGGACGGTCTGGCCCGGCGAGAACTGGGCTTTGCGCAGCGCCGAGTAGGGGTTCTGTCGCTACAAGGGCTTCCCCCACAGTCAAGCAAAATTCGGCCAGGATGACTCTGGAATGAGAGTCATCGACGAAATCACGGGCAGACCCGTCGGTCGGGCGCCAGTTGGACAGCTGCGGTGAACGACGAGCACAAGGTGCGGACTGGCGAGACTACAAACGGTCATCGATGCAGGCTCATTGCCTGCGGACCCTGATGAAAGACGCACGTGGGGGACCCATTCAGTAGTCGAGGACGCTATCAAGCACCTCCGCGACAGAAACGGTCACTCCCCACGCAGGTCCAACCTTGCTTCATCAACGCAAGCCGTCAAGCGGCGGAGGAAATGGATTCGATGCAACTCCTCGAAGAGCGAGTGGTTGACGCAGCCTGTGCTTTCATGTGGGCATCAGGAACGTCTCGCCTCGGGACAACATTGCCCACGCCATACGGGCGTTCTTGGCTGCAATGGCAACGATCGCGCGCCAATACCCGCGACGCTCGGTCAAGGCGACTGCCCATCGGCTGAGTTTGTCGGTCTTGCCCTCGGCCGATGCGAGAACGGCCCTCGCGCCCAGAACCAGCAACTTACGCATATAGGGATCGCCGGCCTTGGTTATGTGTCCCAGGCGTGCCTTGCCGCCCGAGCTGTACTGGCCTGGTACCAGGCCCAGCCATGCAGCGAACTGGCGACCGCATTTGAATTCGTGTCCGTTGCCGATCATGGCCACCATTGCGGTGGCGATGGTCCCACCAATGCCGGGCAAGCGCATGAGCTGCCGAGCGCGCGTGTCTTCGCGAGCGATCTTGGCGAGGTGGTGGTCGTACTGGGCGACGCGTTCATCGAGCCGATGCAAGTCACTGAGCAGGTCACCGATCGCGGTATTGGCCCAACCCGGAAGATCTTCCAGACAGGCTGTAGCTTGTCGGCGCACGGTAACGGCCCTGAGTGGCAAGACGATGCCAAACTCAGACAGCAAACCCCGAATGCGGTTGATGGTGGCGGTGCGTTGCTCTATGTAGCCCTGGCGCACGCGATGCACGCTCAGTTGCGACTGCTGCTCCAGGCTTTTGATCGGCACAAAGCGCATGTTTGGACGCTGCACGGCCTCGCAGATCGCCGCCGCGTCGGCGGCGTCATTCTTCCCATGCTTGCCAGACAGTCGATACGGGCTGACGAACTTTGGTGCCATCAAGCGCACCGTGTGACCGTGAGCCACGAACAGGCGTGCCCAATGGTGCGCGCCGGAACACGCTTCCACGCCAATTACGCAGGGCGGCAGCGAGGCGATCAATTCGAGCAAGTTGTCGCGCGCCACCTTCGGGCACACTAGCTCGGGCTTGCCGACCTCGTTCACCGCGTGGACTGCGAATACGTTCTTGGCAAGATCGATGCCAACATACAAAATCGTCATGGGCTTCCCCTTTCCGAGTGAGTTGATGGAGCTTCACAACCCCATCGTGGCACTCAGTTGCCGGCAGCCGCAATACGCAGCGGCTTAATCGGGACGGGGAAGTCCCTTTCATTCGATAAGCCGGTCGAGGCGGATGAAGTCCGTCAGCTGTCCGGATCAACGGACGGCGAGACTGTAAAAGTAGTCGGCATGTGAAAACGCCAAACCGCCGGGGCAGCGCAGTTGCCCCTTCTTGATCATGTGCATGGTCTCGATGCCGGCAATCAGGCGCGCAGCAGAGCGAAAAGATTTGAACCCCATCATCGGCCGGACTCGACGTTTGACGGCGCGGTGGTCCTGCTCCACAAGATTGTTCAAGTACTTGGACTGCCGTAGTTCGATGGTGACGCCGCTATCAGCGATCAGACCTCGCACGACGGCGGTGTTGGCACCGCTCTTGTCGATGGTGATCTTCTCGGGCACGTCGTGCTGGCCGATCGCACGCTCGAAGAACCGGCGTGCGGCCGCCGCGTCGCGGCGCGCGGTCAGCAGGAAGTCGACCGTCTGGCCCAGCCGATCGACGGCTCGGTACAGATACTTCCACTGGCCACCCACGAACACGTAGGTCTCGTCGACACGCCACGAGGACCCCACCGGGTGCTTGCGCCGACGAAACACTTTGGCCAGCACCGGCAGCATCTTCAGTGACCAGCGGTGGACGGTTGCGTGGTCGACCAGCACCCCGCGCT
>NZ_JBFUCJ010000179.1:0-8204 GCF_056405295.1 Variovorax sp. P1_H2
GCGCCGATCTTCTCGGTGGCCGACTACGGCCTGGTCGCCGACCTGTTCACGGCCGTGCCGGAACTGGTCAAGGCGCTCTGATCCTTCAAGACATGTGAGCCGAAGGGCATCGTTCGCGGTGCCCTTTTTCACATCGGTTGGCATTGGGCCGCAAGGCCGCAGGAGACATTCATGAGCTATATCGCCCCCCTCAAGGACATGCTGTTCGACATCGAGCACCTGGCGGACATCGCGCAGGTGGCGAAGATGCCGGGCCTCGAGGATGCAGGCCTCGAAACCGCACAGGCGGTGCTCGAGGAATGCGCCCGCTTCAACCAGGACGTGATCGCGCCGCTGAACGTGGCGGGCGATCGCAATCCCTCGTCCTTCAAGGACGGCCAGGTGACGACCACGCCGGGCTTCAAGGAAGCCTTCGCCCAGTACGTGGCGGGTGGCTGGCAAGGGCTGCAGCATCCCACGGACTTCGGCGGCCAGGGCCTGCCCAAGACCATCGGGGCCGCCTGCGGCGAGATGCTCAACTCGGCCAACATGAGCTTCGCGCTGTGTCCGCTGCTGACCGATGGCGCAACGGAAGCCCTGCTGACGGCAGGCTCCGACGAACTCAAGGCCATCTACCTCGAGAAGCTGGTGAGCGGCCAGTGGACCGGCACCATGAACCTGACCGAGCCGCAGGCCGGCAGCGATCTCGCGATGGTGCGCAGCCGCGCCGAGCCGCAGGCCGACGGCAGCTACAAGGTGTTCGGCACCAAGATCTTCATCACCTACGGTGAGCACGACATGGCCGAGAACATCGTCCATCTGGTGCTGGCCCGCGTGACCGGTGCGCCCGAAGGCGTGAAGGGCATCAGCCTGTTCGTCGTGCCCAAGTTCCTCGTGAACAAGGATGGGTCGCTGGGCGCGCGCAACGACGTGCACTGCGTGAGCATCGAGCACAAGCTGGGCATCAAGGCCTCGCCGACCGCGGTGCTGCAGTACGGCGACCATGGCGGTGCCATCGGTTATCTCGTGGGCCAGGAAAACCGCGGCCTCGAGTACATGTTCATCATGATGAACTCGGCCCGCTACGCCGTGGGGATGCAGGGCATCGCAATTGCCGAGCGTGCCTACCAGCATGCGGTGGCCTATGCCAAGGACCGCGTGCAGAGCCGTCCGGTCGACGGCTCGATCAACGCCAGCGCGCCGATCATCCATCATCCCGACGTCAAGCGCATGCTGATGACGATGCGCGCGTACACCGAAGGTTGCCGCGCCATGGCGACGGTGGCCGCCGCCGCCTACGACGCGACGCACCATCATCCCGATGCCGAGACGCGCAAGCAGAACCAGGCCTTCTACGAATTCATGGTGCCGCTGGTCAAGGGCTACAGCACCGAGATGAGCCTCGAAGTGGCCTCGCTGGGCGTGCAGGTGCACGGCGGCATGGGCTTCATCGAGGAGACCGGCGCGGCGCAGTACCTGCGCGATGCCAAGATCCTCACCATCTACGAAGGCACGACCGCGATCCAGGCCAACGACCTGGTCGGCCGCAAGACGGCGCGCGACGGCGGCCAGACCGCGAAGGCGATCGCGGCCCAGATCGAGAAGACCGAGGCCGAACTGGCGCAGCGCGACAGCGCCGACGCCAAGGCCGTCGCGAAGAAGCTCAAGGCCGCCCGCGAGGCTTTCGTCGACGTCGTCGGCTTCGTCGCCGGCCAGACCAAGGCGTCGCCGAACGCGGTGTTCGCGGGCAGCGTGCCCTACCTGATGCTGGCGGGCAACGTGGTCGCCGGCTGGCAACTCGCGCGCTCGCTCCTGGTCGCCGAGGACCTCGCCAAGGCCGGCACCGACGTGGCTTTCATGAAGGCCAAGATCGCGACGGCCCGCTTCTATGCGGAGCACATCCTGAACAAGGCGCCCGGCCTCCGGGACAGCATCGTCGACGGCGCCGACAGCGTCACCGCCCTCGCGCTCGAATCCTTCTGACATGACGCTCACCCCCAGGTTGGCCCACTTCGTGTGGCCGCCCACCCCCTCTCCGGGGGCAACACCAGCGGCCCGGCAGAGCCGGTTCCGCGGTGTTTCCCGAGCGGGCCTCGCTTCGCTGGCCGGCTTGTTTCGTGCACGACTCACCCTCTAATTCCTTCAACATTTCCGGAGACCCCATGTCCAAGCTGCCGCCCGTGCTCGCCAATCTTCCCCTKCCCATCATCGGCTCGCCGCTGTTCATCATCAGCAATCCCAAGCTGGTGATCGCCCAGTGCAAGGCCGGCGTCGTGGGCTCGATGCCGGCGCTCAATGCGCGGCCGGCCGCGCAGCTCGAGGAGTGGCTGATCGAGATCACCGAGGAGCTGGCCGCCTACAACAAGGCCAACCCCGACAAGCCGGCCGCGCCCTTCGCCATCAACCAGATCGTGCACAAGAGCAATGACCGGCTCGAGCACGACATGGCGATGGTCGTGAAGTACAAGGTGCCGATCGTGATCACCTCGCTCGGCGCGCGCACCGACGTCAACGATGCGGTCCACAGCTACGGCGGCGTGACCTTGCACGACATCATCAACAACACCTTTGCGAAGAAGGCGATCGAGAAGGGCGCCGACGGCCTGATCGCCGTCGCGGCGGGGGCCGGCGGCCATGCGGGCGTCAAGAGCCCGTTCGCGCTGGTGCAGGAAATCCGCCAGTGGTTCGATGGCCCGCTCGCGCTCTCGGGTTCGATCGCCAATGGCAGCGCGGTGCTGGCCGCGCAGGCCATGGGCGCCGACTTCGCCTACATCGGCACCGCGTTCATCGCCACCGAGGAGGCCCGCGCCAGCGACGAGTACAAGCGGGCGATCGTCGAAGGCACGTCCGACGACATCGTCTACTCGAACCTGTTCACCGGCGTGCACGGCAACTACCTCGCCCCCAGCATCGTGGCCGCCGGCATGGACCCGGCCAACCTGCCCGAAGGCGACCTCAAGACCATGAACTTCGGCGGCGGCGAGGGCAGCAAGGCCAAGGCCTGGAAGGACATCTGGGGTTCGGGCCAGGGCATCGGTGCGGTGACCGAAGTCGCGACCGCCGCGGCTTTCGTCGAAAAGCTCAAGCGCGAGTACTTCGACGCCCGCCGCCGTCTGGCGCTGTGAAACTCCCCCCGATGCGCCTGCGGCGCCTCCCCCCTCGAGGGGGGCGATACCAGCGGCCCGGCAAAGCCGGTTCCGCGGTATCCCTGGTATGGGATCGCCGAAGACCGTGACGCGAGAGCTTGCCGCAGCGGGCCGCATGCCGCTGCTCGACGCGGTCAAGGGCGTCGCCTGCGCGCTGATCATCGGTCATCACCTGGCGCGCTACGGTCCGCTGCAGGCAGGTGCGTCCTCGCTGGCGCCGGCGCTGTTCAACTGGCTGGCCCAGGACGGCCGGCTCGCGGTGCAGGTGTTCCTGGTGCTGGCCGGCTTCCTGGCGGCCGGCAGCCTGGCGCCCGATGGCGTGCTGCGGGTCGACCGCCCGCTGGCCCGGGTCGGTCAGCGCTATGGTCGTCTGGTCATGCCCTACCTGGCCGCGCTGAGCTTCAGCGTGCTGGTCGCGGCACTGGTCCGGCCCTGGCTCGAAGGCGACGCGGTGCCGGCCGCGCCCGGCCTCGCGCAGTTGCTGGCGCACGGCCTGCTGCTGCAGGACCTGCTGGGCTTCGATGCGCTGTCGACGGGCGTCTGGTACGTGGCCATCGATTTCCAGCTTTTCGTGCTCGCCCTGGCGGCGATCGGCCTGTCGGAGCTGTTGCAGCGGCGCTGGTCGCTGGGTCCCGAGCGTTCCCGCTGGCTGGTGGCGGGGCTGGTGCTGGCGCTGGTGGTGGCCTCGCTCGCGGTGTTCAACCGCCGGCAGGAACTCGATGCCACGGCGATCTATTTCTTCGGCTCCTACGGCCTGGGCATGCTGGTCTTCTGGATCGGGCGCGCCACCCGCGACAGCACCTGGCGCTACGCGATGCTGATGCTGGTCCTGGTGGGTGCCGTGGCGCTGGCGCTCGAATGGCGCAGCCGCATCGCGATCGCGCTGGTCACGGCGCTGGCGGTGGCCGTGGTGCAGCATCGCGACGGGCTCGCGCCTGCCGCCTGGCCGCGTATCGGTGCGCCGCTGGTGCGGCTCGGCCGCATCTCGTACTCGCTGTTCCTGATCCACTTCCCGGTGCTGCTGCTGGTCAGCGCGGCGATGAGCCGCCTGTTGCCGGCGACGCCGTGGATCGACCTGATGGGCCTGCTGGCGACCTTCGCGCTGTCGATAGCGGCCGCTTCGCTGCTCTACCGCTGGGTCGAGTCGCGGCCCGCCACGTGGCGGGCGGTGCTGGGCCTGTTCGCGGGTCTGCTGGTGTGCGGTCTGCTCGTTTCCGGCTAGGCGACCTCGTCACGCTTCTGCGGTGCAGGACCCGGGTCCGATCGCCGGTAAGCTTCGGCATACCTGAGTCCGAGCACGTTCGATGAATTGAGCTGCTGGTGAAACGAGAAGAAGGCTCGGCCTTCTTCGGCCACCGCCGCAGGATCGTCGAACCAGCTCGCCAGCGCGTCGGCCAGGGCGCCGGCATCGCCATAGGGCAACCCGTTCGGCAGCCTCCGGTCGGGCGGCAGGCAGTCGCGCGAGCCGTCGACATCGGTCAAGAGCGAGGCACGGCCCGCGGCGGCCGCTTCGATCGTGACGATGCCCTGGCCTTCGATGGAACTGACGAGGATGGCAAACATCGACTGCGCATACTCGCTCCGGACATCGGCCACATAGCCGCGGAAGAGCACCCGGTCGGCGACCCCGAGATTCCGGCATTTCTCTTCGAGCGCCGGGCGCAGCGGTCCCTCGCCAACGAGCACCAGCTCGGCGTTGATGCCGCGGTCGCGCAGCAGGGCCCAGGCATCGATCAGGGTGCCATGGCCCTTCACCGGGACGAACCGGGCGACGCACACGGCCCGCCGGCGCACCGCGGCCAGGTCGATGGCCGGGACGCGCTCGGGAAATGGGGTGGGATTGCCGAGGACCACGACGTCGCGCGTGCGCGTCGTGGCGACGATGTTGTCCTTGACGGAGTTCGTCACCGCGATGGCGCGGCGCGGACTGAACAGCCAGAACGCGGCCGAGAAGCCGTAGGTGAGGTTGCCCGAGTAGAGCACCGGGCGGCGCAGCAAGGGCTTCAGTGCCGTCAGCACCATCGAGAGCCGCCGGTGGTGCACGTGGATGAGATCGATGTTCCGGGCATCCAGCAGGCGCTTCAGGCGCATCACGCTGCGCCAGAAGACGCCCGGATGGCCGGACATCAGGCCCAGGTGCTCGATGCGGCCGGGCGGGATCCACGACAGGTCCTCTTCTTCATCGCCGTACTGGCAACTGACGAAATGGTTTTCAATGCCGCAGGGCTGCACGGCCTCGTGGATCCGGCGGATGGCCATCGTCACGCCGCTGCTGCGGTAATAGTTGGGATTGATGACGCAGATGTTCATGGGCTTCTGGTAGCTTAACGACCCTCGGCTCTGCAGCGCAGATGCACATCTCGTATGATTCTCGAGATTTCAGTAAATACTGAAATTACAGTAGTTGATAAATACGTGAACTCTTCCGCCCCGTCGTTCGCCAGCCTGGTCCAGGGCGCCGCCGCGCTGCTCTGGCTGCCGCAGGCGGCGTTGCTGGCCTGGGCGGTTCAGCGACTGGGTGCGGGCGAGGGCCTGGCCGCGGCGTTGTGGCCGGCTGCCGGCATYCTGCTGCTGGGGCTGGCGCGTGCAGCGGCCGAGGCCTGGGGYGCGCGCCGCCTGTATGTGCAGGCACGCGCGCACCTGTCCCTCCTGCGGGCCCGGGTGGCGGCCGGGCTGGCGGCGCGTTCGCCGCTGGACAGCGCCCGTCCCGCCTCCGGCCTGGCCGCCAGCGTGATCGCCGAGCAGGCCGAGGCGGTGGTGCCCTACCTGGTGCGCTACGCCCCGGCGCGCTGGCGGGCGATGGTGGTGCCGCTGGCCATCGTGGCGGTGGTGGCCGGCTTGTCCTGGGTGGCGGCCGCGGTGCTGCTGGTCGCCGCGCCGCTGATCCCGATCTTCATGGCCATCGTCGGTTGGCGCGCCAGGGCCGCGAGCGAGGCGCAGATGGTCGAGATGGGCAGCATGAACGGCTTCCTGCTCGATCGCCTGCGGGGCCTCGCGACCCTGCGTTCGCTCGGCGCCGTCGACCTGACCGCGCGGCGCCTCGGCGAAGCGGCCCAATCGCTGCGGACCCGCACGATGGCGGTGCTGCGCATCGCCTTTCTTTCGTCCGCGGTGCTGGAGTTGTTCTCCGCGTTGGGCGTCGCGATGGTGGCGGCCTACATCGGCTTCCATCTGCTGGGCACCCTCGGCTTCGGTACCTGGGGCCGCACGCTGAGCCTGGGCGAGGGCCTGTTCGTCCTGCTGTTGGCGCCGGCCTTCTTCGAGCCCTTGCGCGAGTTGTCCGCGGTCTGGCACGACCGCGCGGCCGGCGAGGCCGCGCTGGCGTCGCTCGAGCGCCTGAGCGATGGCGGCGTCGTTCTGCCGGGGGCTTCGGCGGCGGACACGCAGGGCCCGTCGCCGGCCGCAGTCGCCGCGACCGGGGCACCCGCGGTTCGCGTGCGCGGCCTGCGCTTCTCGCACGCCGGCGAGGACGCCTTCTTCGACAACTACGACCTGCGCGTGGGCGCGGGCGAGCATGTCGCCCTGATGGGGCCCAGCGGCTCGGGCAAGACGGCGCTGCTGAGCCTGATCGCCGGCCTGGTGCCGGCGCAGCACGGCGAGATCCTGATCGGCGGCGTGCCGTTGTCGGACGACACGGTGGCGTCGCTGCGCGCGCGCATGGCGTGGATGGGCCAGCGGCCGCATGTCTTTGCCGCGTCGGTGCAGGCCAACGTGGCGCTCGGCCGCAGCGGCGTGCAGGCGGCCCAGGTGGAGGCCGCGATGCGCTTCGCGGCGCTCGACGGTGTCGCCCAGGCGCGTCCCGGCATCGCGCTCGGGGAGGGTGGCGGCGGCCTGTCGGGCGGCGAGGCGGTGCGGCTGGCGCTGGCGCGCGTGGCGGTGCTTCCCGAGGCCGATCTGCTGCTGGTCGACGAGCCGACCGCGCATCTGGACAGCGAGACGGCGGAACGCGTCGTCGACGCCCTGATGCAGCTGGCGCGCGGCAGGACCCTGATCGCCGCCACCCACGATCCGGTGCTGGCCGCCCGCATGGGCCGGGTGGTCCGGCTCGACGAATTGCCGGCGAGGAAAGCGGCATGAGACGCCCGACCGCTCCCGAGGCGAATGCCGAAGCGCTGTTGCGCGAAGCTTGCCTTGTGAGTTTCTGGCGCGATGTCCGGCCGGTACTCGCGGCTTTTTGCGAGGCCCAGCCGCGCCGGCTGGCCGGGGGCGCGGCCCTGGCGGCGCTGACAGTGCTGATGGGCATGGCGCTGCTGGGCCTTTCGGGCTGGTTCATCACCGCCACCGCGCTGGCCGGCCTGCAGGCCGCAACGGCGCTGCGCTTCGATGTCTTCATGCCGTCGGCGGGCATCCGCCTGCTGGCGCTGGGCCGCACCGGCTCGCGCTACGCCGAACGGCTGGTCACGCACGACGCCACCTTCGGCGTGCTGGCCGCGCTGCGCGAGCGACTGTTCCGCGGCTGGGCCCGGCCCGACGCGGCACGCCGGCTGCTGGCCCGGCCGGCCCGGCTGCTGTTCCGCCTGACCGCCGACATCGACGCCCTTGAGTCCTTCTACCTGCGGCTGCTGGTGCCCGCCGGTGCCGCCCTCGGCGCCGCGCTGCTGGCCGGGATCGTGCTGGGCGTCATGAAGGCCTGGATGGGCGCCGTGCTGGCGCTCTGGCTGGTCGTCGCGGGCTGGGGCATCGCGCTCGCCGTCGCGGCGCGCGCCCGCCCGGCGGCGGTGCGGCGCGCGCATGCGATGGAAGCCCTGCGCGCCCGCGCCGCCGACCTGGTGTCGGGGCAGACCGAACTCGTCATGGCCGGCAGGGTCGATGCGCAGCGCGCGTCGCTGGCCGCCGCCGATCACCGTCTCGCGAGCGCCGACCACGCGCTCCATCGGCTCGAAGTGCGCGCCGGAATGGCCTACGGCATGGCCGGGACGCTGACCCTCGTCGCGGTGCTCTTGGCCGCCTCCGCGCTGGTGGGGCAGGGCGCGATCGGCGCACCGGCCGCGGCGCTGGCGCTGCTGGCCGCGCTCACCGCGATCGAACCCTTCGCCGCCCTGCGCCGCGGCGCGCTCGAAGCCGGCCGGGCCTGGCTGG